>JACOVZ010000023.1 GCA_016177065.1 Candidatus Wildermuthbacteria bacterium
ACACAAAAGATCAATTCTGGAAACTTTATGAAAAACTCCCTCGGGAATTGAAGGAAGCGCTTTCTGCTGAAGAAACGGGGGGTATTATTTCTGATGCTTGTAGCCGGAATGACGCAGAAGATCGTCTCGGGGAGATATCGGATCTTGCTGGAGCGGTACTGATTGGATTAATTCTCCCGCAAGAGTTTCCAAAAAAGATAGAGGGGCTTGGAATTGAGGGGGATACCGCAGAGCGAATTGCAAGAGAGATAAGCCGTGAAGTTTTCTATCCCGTCAAACCGGCTCTGGAGCAGCTGCATAATATGGAAATTATACAAAAAGGAAAACCTGCTCAAGAGTCTGCCGCAGTGCCAGAAACTGCTGTTTCTTCTCCGCAAGCAGAATCTCTGCCAAGAAAAGACGACGCGTATCGCGAACCCATTGAATAATCATGGCAAAAGAACAGCAGAAAACATACTCTGTGTCGCCGCTTGACCCGGATTTTCTCGTGATGGCGGCCTTGGCAATACTCGTTGATGTACTGGACTGGGTCTTTGAGATTGGGACGATTGTAAGCCTTATCATTGGGGGGTTCTTTATATGGTGGCTGGTAAAAAGAACAGGGCAAAGCGTAAGCTCGCAAGAAGTCCAGGCGCAGCACGCTCAGCAGCAGGAACAAAGACAACTTGCGCGAGCTGGCGCAAAAAGAGCCCTGCGCAGAGGAATTCTCATGTTTGTTATGGAACTGATCCCCCTGGTTAATCTCATTCCGTTCTGGACTATTTTCGTATTCTCCGCATTACGAGAACAGTCTCAAGAATCAGAACCAGTACCAGCTCAGGCCGCAACGTGATATACTAAAACAATGAAAAAATACTTTCTTGCCTTGCTAACTCTTGCAGGTTCCTTGCTCCCGTCTATTGGCTGGGCGCTTACCCTTAACTTAAAATATCCAACATTCGGCGGCATTGATTTAAAAAATCTCCCGGTTGGCAAAGAACTCCCAGCGCTCATCGGATGGCTGTATACCGGCATTGTTGCATTATCTGGGCTTGCCGCATTTTTAATGATCGTCTGGGGCGGCATTGCCTGGATGACTTCTTCTGGCAACCCCTCTAGAATCTCTGACGCGCAAGACAGGATACAAAAAGCCCTTCTGGGGCTTCTGCTCGTTCTGGCCTCGTTTCTGATCCTGCAGATTATTAATCCCGATCTTGTTTTGGCCCCTAATTTTTAAGTGTGCAATTTCAAATTCCACAATTTATTGAGCGCGAAGCGAAGGTTATAGGCCCTCTTACGTTCCGCCAATTCATTTACATTGCAATACCAGGAGCAGTCGCGTTCTTCTTTTACTTCACAGCTCCCTTTGCCGTGTTTGTGGCAGCAACAGCAATACTGGGGCTAATCGGGTTCGCGCTGGCATTTATGAAAACAGGGGGAAGGTCGTTCCCTGAGCTGCTAGTTTCCGCTCTGCGGTTCGGAATGTCCCCGAAAACCTACATCTGGAAAAAGGAAAAGGCAAAAACCAAGCCCGATGTTGCGGCATACGCTCCTCCTCCTTTGGAAGAAGGAGGTATTGCAACAAAAGTTGTCTTGGTGCAGAAAAGCAAGGTTAAGGATCTCGCGACAAAAGTAGAAACGAAACAATAATGGCAACAACATCTTCCACGCAAGACTTTTTGGAGGTTGAGGAAATCAAAGAAGGAGTTTTGGTGCTCAAAGACAATACTGTAAGGGGAGTGCTCTTGGCTTCTTCCCAGAACTTTGCCTTGAAATCCGATGATGAACAGCAGGCCATTATCTACCAGTTTCAGAACTTTCTGAACTCTCTAGATTTCCCGACGCAGATCGTGATTCAATCAAGGCGGCTCAATATTACAGGATACATTGAGAGCTTAAAAACTCTTGAACAGCAGCAGCAAAATAAATTGCTCAAGATCCAAACCGCAGATTACCGCCAATTCGTGGAACAGCTCATCAAAGGGGGGTCTATCATGGCAAAGAACTTCTTTGTGGCGGTTCCCTTTTCAAGGCTTGAAACAACGCAAGAGCCAGGCACGGGATTCAGGGCTCCAAAGGTAGCGGGCAGAGTTTCAGATGAAGAGTTTGAGCGCATGAGAAACCAGCTATGGCAGAGAATGGAGTTTGTGGCCCTTGGGCTAAGAAGAGCTGGAATACAATCTGCGGCCCTGAACACTGAGGAGCTCATTGAGCTTCTTTGGAGCTGGCACCACCCCGCGGAAGCTGAGGTTGGATACTATCCTGAAATACCTCCTGAGGTGCTGAAATAACATGAAGATAAACTTTTTCAAAACAAAGCGAGCAAAACCGGAACGCATCTTTGACTCGGATATCACGAACGCAAAAGACATTATCGCTCCTGCTTCCCTGAAAGTGAGCTCTGAGTTTTTTGAGGTTGGAGGAAGACTCGGAAAATCTTTCTTCGTGTTCTCCTACCCGAGGTATCTTACCGCGGCCTGGCTAAGCTCGGCCATTAATCTTGATATTCCCCTTGATATCTCAATGTTCATACACCCCGTGAATACGGAAACCATGCTCAAGCAGCTAAGAAGAAAGGTTACAGAAGTACAGTCAGAAATCATGGAAAAAGAAGACAAGGGACTTGTGCGGGATCCCGAGCTTGAAACAGCGTTTCAGGACTTGGAAGGGCTTCGCGACAGGCTTCAGACCGCCCAGGAAAAGATGTTCAAGTTCGGGTTGTATATCACCATTTACGGAGAAACGCATGAAGAATTACGGCAGATTGAAACCCAGCTTCGCTCCATATTTGAATCCAGGCTCATTTACATAAAACCAGCCCTGTATCAGCAAAAGGAAGGATTTAACTCCACGGTTCCGTATGGAAAAGACCTGCTCCAGGTGCATACTTCCATGAACACGGAACCTCTTTCTTCCACGTTCCCCTTTGTGTCGTTTGATTTGAGCTCCAACGAGGGAATTCTGTATGGCATAAACCGGCACAACAATTCTCTTATTCTCTTTGACAGATTTTCATTGGAGAACGCAAACTCAGTCATTTTCGCCAAAAGCGGCAGCGGAAAATCGTACGCCGTGAAGCTTGAAATTCTACGCCACCTCATGATGGGAACCGAGGTCATTGTTTTAGACCCCGAAAACGAATACAAGGAACTTTCCCGGGCTGTGGGGGGAAGCTTCTTTGACATCTCTCTCGGGTCTGAAAACCACATTAATCCTTTTGATCTCCCCGTACCGAGAGAAGATGAAAAGCCAGAGGACGTCTTGCGATCTAACGTTATCAACTTGGTGGGGCTGATGCGCCTCATGCTGGGCGGACTCTCAGCCGAAGAAGACGCAATTATGGACAGGGCGATTACAGAGGCTTATGCCGCAAAAGA
>JACOVZ010000004.1 GCA_016177065.1 Candidatus Wildermuthbacteria bacterium
CTTTCTTTGCTTTTTCAAAAACTTCTTGAGGAGTATTTCCTGAAAACTCAGCTAAAAGAACGAGCTTTGGCATGCCCCCCCGGAGAAACATGAAGAATTCAGGAAGAAACCTGAATGCAAGAGAAAGAATGTTCCCTTTGAGAATCTTCAAGAAATCAGAAAAGAACCTGAGGGCAAGCTTTATCGTGTGGTCGTCATACAATTCAAAGGCTTCAGGTTTCTCTTGCATGACAGCCTCAGTCACCTCGGCTAGCAAGGTTTCATCTTTGAGAAACACCACAAGCATGGAGGAATAAGGCAAAGGATGAATAAGCTTGAACTTTGCCTTTGTTATAATCCCAAGGGTTCCCTGGGACCCTACGAACAGCTTTGTGAGATCAAAGGTTCCCCGTTCCCTGTCATACACATTCCAAAGATAGTATCCCGCGGAGTTCTTGGAAACCTTGGGCTTTGCAGACTTAACAACGTCATAATTCTCTTCTAGAAGCTGGAAAGTTTTTCGGTACACTTCCCCTTCAAAATCAGACTGAGACATCTTGATCTTCAATTCATCCATGGAAAGAGGTTTGAACTCATGCTCTTTTCCGTCGGCTAGCACCACATTCAGTTTTTCTATGTAATCTTCTATTTTCCCGAAGGAAAGCGTCTTCTCCCCTCCTGAATTGTTTCCCACCATGCCTCCCAGCGTACACAATTCCCTGGAAGCGGGAAAACACGGAAGAAGAAGATTCTTCTTCAAGGTTTCTTCTTCAAAATCCCTGTAGAACACTCCAGGTTCAGCAATTGCAAAATCCTGCCCAATTTCCTCAATTCGGTTGAATCCTGCCATATCAATCACAATAGATTCTGAAAGCGGGCCTCCAGACATATCGCTTCCTCCTGATCTGCAGGTTAAAGAAAGTTTCTCTTCTGGATGCTTCAATACAAAGGAAGCAAGAGAGGAAATATCTTCTGCGTCTTTCGGAAACACAACAACGCGAGGCTTTACCTGAAACAGGCTTGCGTCTTTACTGTACCGTTCCAGGGTTGCAGAATCATCTGCAACTTCCCCTTTAAAAAAAGTTTTGAGTTCTTTTTTAAAATCCATTCATCCAGTGTATCAAAAAACCCTGCCTACTGGTAGGCAGGCGCTCTCATGGCGATTATCTTAAAAACAAAGGGCCGTTGGACAAACCAACGGCCTTATCTTAGTTCTTTCTTCCTCGCTTATTAGGAGGGAGGTAAATAGGGCAAGTCCAGAAGCGGTAGCAATAACGCTCGCCATTGAGTTACGCTGGCAATCACGCTCCCAATCTCTAATGAATCAGCCCTGGGATCACCCACAAGATCATTGTGGCTAATAACTAAACGGTGCGTAGGATCGCCACAGCCACACCTTATATGGATAGCAGGACTTTTACGTTCGTTGCCTTCTATGCGACGAACCCGAAGATCGTAATCGCCCACCGAATCCTTGATTTTTTCATGGACTACCTTTCTATTCGGCATAACAACCTCCTTAAACTATGGAATACAACTTGATGAGAAACTAGCACAATAAAAACTAATTGTCAACAACTTGTGCTAGCTCAATATATTGAAATTACCCAAAAAAATTCCTTTTGCGATACCCTGAATCACTTCGCCCTTGATATTTTTTCTGCATTAGTATATCAAGTATTATGGCTGAAAGGATCTGCACATGATTGGAGGAAGAAATGAAAGTTCTGTTCATTGATAATGAAGAAAGGTTGAAGCAACACCGTCTCTTTCAGCTCATACTAAAGGTTGAAGAGAAAATTGAATCTGCCAATTTTGAGTGGGATAACGGCCCCAATGCAGATACAGGAAAAAGAATTAAAGAAATGCTCAGGGCTATCAAAGAGGCTGACTGTGTCTTCATCCACTTTGGGAGCATGCCAAGAGATAAGGCAAGCCAGATACTCTCTGAAATCAAAGAGAAAACAAGTGTCAGAGTTATCGTAAATAGCGCAAGCCCTCTTCTTTTTGAGAAAGCTGATTGCGTACTGGAATTGCCAGCTCTGGTAGAAACAAAAATACGCGCAATAAAGGGGTTTGATTCTCAATAAACCGGATCATACATTGATATCCGGTTTTTCTTTCTTTTTTCTGTTAATGTCAATAAGCTGAAAGATACCTCCAATTGCCGTACTGATCTTTATGAAACTTAAAAGAAGTATACTGATTCTTTTTGAGAAGCGTTTCAATTGCTTTTTTCTGCCAGGAATCAAACTCAAAATACAAAGTTCCTCCGGGTTTCAAGTGGAATCTTGCCTCTTTCAGCAGCGGCCTGATGAATCTTAATCCGTCTTCTCCTCCGAAAATGGCGCTCAGGGGCTCATGCTCCAGCACCGATTCTTGCACTCTTGAAATCTTTGAAAGGGCGACGTACGGAGGATTCGCAAAGATACAGTCATACTTCTCTTTCACATTTGAAAATACGTCTGACTGAATCACGCGATAACGATTTTTCGGAATATGATTTAATTTTGCATTAATTCGTATCTGCGAAAGCAGTTTCTTTTCTTTTTCCCCAAAATCAACAAAAGACCCTGGAACATGCTTGAGCACCGCAATACCAATGCACCCTGACCCGGCAAATAAGTCAAGACAACGAAGCTGAGAAGGAGAAACAATTTCCAAAACTCGTTTTCGGAGCTCAGTAATCGCCTGTTCTGTCCAGTATTCAGTTTCTGGCCTTGGAATCATGGGCCTTTTTGAAAGATCAATCCTGCATTTCAAAAACTCTACGGAACCTGCAACATAGTCAATGTGATCCATAGCCTCTTACGCAACCTGGACTCCGTTCTTCTTGAGGTCGCGGTGCGAGACATAAAACGTAAACCCTACCATGCCTACGGTCGTAAGCGTTGGAAGCCATTCCGGGATATGCATGCCGAAAGACTTCAGAATCATAAACAGGCCCAGCAGCCCTATTGAAGTCATTGCTCCGTTCTTGAGCCACCGGTACTTTGCAACCTGCTCAATGCCCCGAATGGTCAGATCCCTCACCACCAAAGCTCCGATTCCATTCCCAATGAAGATGAACAGCACGTTGGTGGTAAAGGCGAAGGCGCCAATAACCCCGTCAATGCTGAACGAAGTGTCAAGCACTTCAAGAAAAAGAAGCTTTGAAAGATCGCTTGCGCCCGTTGATTCAATCGCGTGCTCTTGGCGCTCGGCCTGTTCCCGAAATCCATAGATGATGAAAAACACCGCGTTCCCTATTGCGGCTCCCAGCATTGCCAGTGGCGTTTCCCTCGCAAACCACAGCACCGCGACAAGCAGCAATGCCGCAAGCGCGAAAAACCAAATCCCGTATTCCTTTTTCACAAGCTTATCTGGTACGAAAAAGGGATCCTTCTTTTCCAGGAACAGCCAGTGCAGGTACAAAAGCACCAAAAACATGCCTCCGGCAACAAGCAGGATATATGCTGAAGCATCCATTGCTTCTTTTGCGGCAGGATCGTTGCCAAACGTCGCCTGCAAAGCCTGCACAATGCCAATCCCAGGAGTTGTCACCCAAACGATAAGCAGAGGAATTAATCCGCGGACAAGAACAACCGCAGTAAGTATGCCCCACAGCAAAAACCATCTCCTTGCTCTCAGAGACATGGTGCGAAGCATGTGCGCGTTGACAATGGCGTTGTCAACGGAGTTCACCACCTCAAAGACGATAAGCCCCGCGATAATGACAAAAAGTTCAACCATGCGTTTCTGGCATTATACCCCTTCCTTTAAGGCCATAGCAAGAGAAGCAAAATCGCAAGGTTAATGCAGGCTGAAAAAAGGCAGTATTCGCACCATTTCCTTAATCTGAATATCTGAATTCCAATGAGATATAAAGAAGCGAGAAATGCGGCGAGGGAAACAAACCGCGCGAGTTCCGCTACACTAACCCCTGCTGCTCTGGATATTCCCTGCATCATGAGAAAGGAAACTCCCGCAATGAAAAGATAATACAGAAGGCCGAAAAGCTCATTCGGGACGCCAAAGAGCTTTCCGTATTTGCTTTTTACCACCTCGTCGCAGTCCTCCCCGATAACGCACATCAGCTTTTTCTTAAACGCCTTGTGCCACAAAATGTACGCAGAATCAGCGAGACCTGCTGCCGCAAGCGCAAAAAGGAACGCGATATCCATATTCAAGAATTAGTTTTCTTTTCCTGTTTTCTGCTGAAAACAAAAAGGTAGAGAATCTCAAGGATTCCAACAGTGTTCACTATTAAAAGCGCAATAAACCATTTCTTCTGGCCAAGATGGGAAGAAACCCAGAGAGCTCTTCCCTTCCAGTATAAAGACCAGATCGCAAATGCAGGAAAAGCCCAGAAATACGCGCTGATGAACTGCTCTAAGGATCCATTCATGTATTTATTTTACGCCTTAGCCTTTTTTCTGTCTACCTTTGAAAGAATCGCCTTGCGTATCCTCAGGCTCTTCGGGGTAACCTCTAAAAGCTCGTCATCCCCAAGATATTCAACGCATTCCTCAAGAGTCATATTCAATGGAGTGTCAAAATGCTCTGATACTCCTTCCCCTTTGGAGCGCATATTGCTCAACTGCTTGGTCTTGCAGACATTCACTTCCAGATCCACAGGCTTTGCGTTCTGCCCCACAACCATGCCCTCATACACTTTTACTCCAGGGCCTATGAAAAGCTGGCCGCGCTCTTGGGCATTTAAGAGCCCGTACATATTGCTTTCTCCTGATTCATAGGAAATGAGGGAGCCATGCTGGGTTGACTTGATTTCTCCGGCAAAAGGCTCATATCCTTTAAACAGCGTATTGATGATTCCCTCTCCCTTGGTATCTCCGAGAAATTCTGCCCTGTACCCGATCAGCCCTCTTGTGGGAATGCTGAATCTCAGGAATGAAACTCCCTTCTCTGTTTTCATATCTTCCATGATTCCCTTTCTTCCTCCCAATTTCTCAATAACAGACCCTGCAAAAGACTCCGGGCACTCAATGTAAACCTCTTCAAAAGGCTCTATTTTCTTGCCTTGCTCTTCTTTGAAGATAACCTTGGGCCTTCCAACCTGAAGCTCGTACCCTTCCCTGCGCATTTTCTCAATGAGAATGGCAAGGTGCAGCTCTCCTCTTCCTGAAACAATGAACATAGAATCAGATCCTCCCAA
Organism: Candidatus Wildermuthbacteria bacterium; assembly: GCA_016177065.1. Taxonomy (GTDB): domain Bacteria; phylum Patescibacteriota; class Minisyncoccia; order Minisyncoccales; family UBA10102; genus JACOVZ01. The sequence continues at coordinate 5,135 of JACOVZ010000004.1, forward strand.
GGGTTCTATTTTCAAAGCAACGTCATTGAGAATTTCCCTTTCCAAGCGCTCTTTCAGATATCTGGCAGTTGAATACTCCCCTTCCTGTCCTGAAAAAGGAGACGTATTGACCGCGAACATCATCTGCACGGTAGGCTCGTCTATTTTCACAAAAGGAAGAGCTGAGGGATTCAGAGCGTCTGCAATCGTTTCTCCTATCTGCACTCCTTCAATTCCGGCAAGAGCTACAATGTCTCCCGCGTCTGCTTTCTCAGTCTCCTGGCGATCCATGCCGCTGAATATCATCAAAGAGGTAACCTTAAAAGGAATCTTTGACCCGTCTCTTCTCATATGCATTACCTGCTGGCCTTTGAACATGGATCCTGAAACCAAAGGACCTGTTGCAATCTGGCCTTTGTAGGAATCATAGAAAAGATTCACAACAAGCATCTGAGTGGATTCTCCTTTTGATACGGGAGCTGGAATTTCCTTCACGATTGTTTCAAACAAAGAAGCCACGTTCTGCATTTCAGCAAGATTCGGAGTAAACCCTGCTTTCCCCTGAATAGCAGAGGCGTATAGCACGGGAAAATCAGCTTGCTGTTCCGTGGCCCCAAGCTCCAGGAACAAGTCAAAGGTTTTTTCCAAAACCCATTCGGGCCTTGCGGAAGGAACGTCAATCTTGTTGATGACGACAATAATTCTGTGCCCCGCCTCCAAGGCTTTCTTTAACACAAACTTGGTTTGGGGCATGGGCCCGTCTCTCGCATCAACAAGAAGCAGGGCGCCCTGCACCATAAACATGATTCTCTCAACCTCTCCGCCAAAATCTGCGTGGCCTGGAGTATCCACAATGTTAATCTTGAAATCCTTGTACTTCACTGCCGCATTCTTTGAAAAAATGGTGATTCCCCGCTCCTTCTCAAGCTCATTGGAATCCATAAGCAAACCAGAAGAGACCTCCTGTTTTGTGGTAAAGGCTTCAGATTGCCTGAGCAAAGCGTCCACAAGCGTTGTCTTGCCGTGGTCCACGTGGGCAATGATGGCGATATTTCTGATATTCTTTGCGTCCATAACAATTCTTTATACATGAAAAAACAGCTTTCGTCAATCCAATCATGGACTGTCCGCTCTTTTGGTGCTATGCTTTACTCCATACACCAAACCCATATGCCAATTCTTGCCTATATACTTATCTTCACTTTTATTGGGAGCATTGGCTCTCTCATAGGAGGAATTATCCTTCTCTCAAAAGAAAAGCTCGCCTTGCGCCTCTCCTCCTTTTTAACTTCTTTTGCAGCCGGAGTGCTTCTGGGAACTGCCTTCTTTGATCTTCTTCCGGAAGCATTGGAAGAAAACGAGGGAAACGGAACGAATATTTTCTTCTGGGCGCTCATGGGGCTCCTTCTGTTCTTTTTGCTGGAACATACAATTCATTGGTTCCATCACCATACCAAGGCCCAAACCGAGCATGAAAAAGAAGGTGCGTCAACGCTTCCGCTGATCATCGCGGGAGACACCGTGCATAACTTCATTGACGGAATAGTCATTGGAGCTACGTTTCTGGCAAGCATACCTCTTGGCATTGCAACAACATTTGCCGTTGCGGCCCATGAAATCCCCCAGGAGATAGGAGACTTCGGCATTATGCTTCATAAAGGGCTCTCAAGAACCATGGCGCTTTTGGTCAACATTGCGTCAGCCGCAGCAGCCTTGATAGGAGCGTTGCTTGCGTATTCTTTCTGGAATTTCTTTGAAGGATACATTGCCGCTGCCCTTGCCATGACTGCGGGATTTTTCATTTACATATCCACCTCAGACATTATTCCCGAGATTCACGAAGGAGAGAACCGAAAACTCGCCCTTGTTAAAAGCTCCCTTCTCGTACTGGGAGTGATTGTGGTATACGTTTCTTTTTCCCTGATCAAGGAATGATTTAAACGGCGAGCCACCCTCCGTCCACGAACAATGTGGCGCCTGTGATGTAGCTTGCCTCTTCTGAAGCGAGAAAAACAACTGCGGAGGAAACCTCTTCGGGCCTGCCGATTCTTTTGAGCGGCACGCGGGAAAGCATTGCGTCCAGCGCTTCCTTTGAAAGCTTCGCGTCTGCGATCATGGGAGTATCAATGGCTCCCGGAGCTACCGCATTCACGGTAATGCCAAGCTGAGCCCACTCAGAAGCTAAGGTTTCAGTCATGCCCAGGACTCCTCCTTTTGAAGCTGTGTAATGCGAGCCTCCTGCAATGCCAACCCCAACCTGGCCCGAAGCAACCGAGGCGATATTAATGATCCTGCCCCATTTGTTTTTCGCCATTTCTTTTGCCGCTCTTTGGGCGCACAAGAACTGCCCCTTGAGATTAATTGCCATTATCTTATCCCAATCTTCTTCTGTAAGCTCAAGAGCCGGCTTTGAGAAATAAATGCCGGCGTTGTTGACAAGAATATCCAGGCGGCCGAAACGCTTGATTACTTCATCAAAAACTTCATTCACCTCTTTTGCGTTTGATACGTCAAGCTTGAACCCTTCAGCCTCTCCGCCAGCAGCCTTGATTTCTTCTGCAACGTTTTTGCATTCTGCTTCGTCAATGTCCGTTACTGCGACTTTTGCTCCTTGCCTTGCAAGGATCATAGCGTGGGATTTGCCCATGCCCCGCCTTGCTCCTGTGATCAGCGCAACTTTGTCTTTGAGAGTGAACATATACGTATAGTATAGTATATTGTTATATCCTGCGCTACCTGCTCGCGCGCAGAGCGTTCACAATAACCGCAACATCAATTGCTTCTTGCAAGAAAGCTCCTGCTATTGGAGGAATAAATCCAAACGCGGCAAGAATCATGCCAGCCACGCTCATTCCGATTCCCCACGCAATGCTTTGAATTGCAATATGCACCGTGCGCTTTGAAATAGAAAGCGCCTCAATCACAAGCGAAAAGTTCCCTCCTAAAAACACAATATCTGCTGCTTCAGAAGCTGCTGTCTGCTCCTCGTTGCTGAACACTATGCCTACATTGGCGAGCGCCAAAGCCGGAGCATCATTGATTCCGTCTCCGATCATTGCGACAATCTTTCCGGCCTTTCGCAGTTCTTCAATCCCCTTTTGCTTGTCTTGGGGAGTGCACTCTGCCTGAATATGGATTCTCTCTCCAAGCTGATGAGCAACCTCCTCTGCAGCTTCTTTTTTGTCTCCGGTAAAGATATGCAATTCAAGCCCCTGTTCTTTCAAAGCCCGCATGATTTCTCTTGATTCCTGCCTGAGTTCGTCTTGAAACCTGAAAACGGCAAGAAGCGTTTCTCCTTGATGAAGCCCGATAGTCATGCCGTCATGCCCTTCTATTTTCTTTAACGCATACGGCATGCCCTCCACCACTCCTGAAATTCCAGACCCTATCTTTTCCTGAACAGAAGACGCATGCAAAAGAGGCGCTTGCCTTTCTTTTGCAAACGAAACGATTGCATTAGCTAAAGGATGCATAGAATTTCTCTCAATGCTTTCTGCAACAGCAAACAATCTCGCGTCTGGAATTTCTGAAACATTCTTGAACTCGGCAATGGTCGGCTTTCCCAGAGTAATGGTTCCTGTTTTGTCAAAGATGATTGCATTAATTCTTGAAAGCACTTCAAGACTTGCCAATTTTTTCACAATAATGCGCTTTTTTGCTGAAGCATTCACGCCTCCTAAAAGCGCAATCGGGGTGGCTAAAAGCAGGGGGCAGGGAGTTGCGATAACAAGCACCGCGAGCACGATTTTAAAATCATGGGAGAGAAGATATGCAAAAGCGGAAATCAGGAGAGTAAGAAAGGTAAAGACAACGCTCCAGCTATCTGCTAAACGAACCAGCGGGGCTTTTTCCTGCTGGGCCTTTTTTACCATTGCAATAATTTTCTCGTACATGGAATCCTCTGCGGCTCTTGAAACCTTCAGAACAATCGGCTCCCCAATGTTTATCGTTCCGCTCCTCAAAGAATCTCCCTGTATTTTTTCAACTGGGTAGGGCTCTCCGGTGAGAGAAGCTTCGTCAATAATCCCCATGGGCGACATGAGATTTCCGTCAAGGCCGATAACTTCCCCTTTTCTCACAAGCACTTCCTGCAGAACGGCAACCCTCCCGATCTTCTCTTTTCTTGAAGCATGATTATCTTCCCAAAGCAGCACTTCATGAGGTATGCGGTCTGCAAGTTTTGTAAGGGTGTTTTTCGCCTGCGAAACTCCGTACTCCTCAAGCGTCCTCCCGCTTGAAATCATGAGCGCAATGATTGAGGCAACCAGGTACTCTTTCGTGGCGAGAGCGACAATAATGGCAAGCACCGCAATGTAGTCTAAGACAAAACGCCTTTTTGCAATGGACGAAATAATCTCCTTGAACAGCTCGTAGCTTCCGAGAATCGTTATAGAAATAAGAATGAGACTCGCAAAACCAGCACCATGCAAAAACATAAGAACCAGAGAAGCGCCGATTCCGAGAATGATTGCGAGAGGAATTTTGAAACTTTTCAGAATGTGTGAGATAGGCATGCCTATCCATACTACAATAGAAAACCACCGCTTTAAAGCGATGGTTTCCTATGATGAAAAGCGTATTAGGCTCGAGTCACGTTCTTTGCGCTCAAACCCTTTTCGCCCTCAGCAACCTCAAAAGAAACAGTGTCTCCTTCTTTGAGCTCTTCAAATGTCACTCCGCTCAAATCCTTGGAGTGGAAGAAAAGATCCTTTGCTTCGCCCTCTCTGGCGATGAATCCAAATCCCCTTTCACTGATCAATTTCTTGATAGTTCCTGTCATGATTGTGTGTACTGCTTGATGTTATTGGTATGTGAGAAACCCGACCCCGTCTCTTCATATGCAAGCTGAATTATCATACTCCCAAAAACAGGGCTTGTCAAGGCTGAAGAATATCCTCGGTTCTGCCGTCAATTGAAATGAGAACGGTCTCAACCGTTGGAAATTGTTTCAGAGTTTCCGTAATCTGAGCCCGTATTGCAGAGACTCTGCAGGATCCCCCAACCTGAAATTCCAATTGCTGGTCAAAATCAATGCTTGCCAAACCATTTTCAATAACCAGCTTTTGGATTCTCGTCCCCGGATTAATGCTTGAGATAAACCCCTTGTCTGTTTCTTCCTGCAAAGCGCCCCGCAAAAGAGCTTCCACGGCAGCTCTAGCAACAGCTGAGGTTTTGGGAACCTGCCTTTCAGCAACTACGGTCCTTGAACAGTCAAAGTAGGGCTCTGCTGCGAATCTGGAATCATTCAGAAATATTTTTACCGGCATACGTTCTTGCGCAATATTCTGCATTTCCTTGAAAACAACAGAAATTGGCAACTCATCATCATGCTCTGGCAGTCCGGACGGATTGTCTTTCTTTAAAACCAGCGTGCCTTCTAAAGCAGAGGGAACCGCAAAAGGAAACGAAACGCTGAAAGGCACGAAATCTCGCGTCATCCAGTCTCCCAGTGCCTGAGCTGGCTGAATACCCAAGAGAAAACCATTGCTGTCAAAAAGCTTCACTGGAAAAGATGCCTCAAAAAACCAAGAACCTCTTGCTTTGCCTTGCACGAAAAGCGGGCTTTCAATGGTTTGGTTTGGCTGAATATTGCTTACCTGTATTAAATCTGCCTTCAAGGAAGATGATTCCTTCTCAGTTTTTGATGCCGCAAAATACACGGCAGCGCCTCCGAGAATAAGAATGGATAGTAGAAAAACCTTTCTCATTGAGCTATCCACAATCACATAGCGAGCAGTCCTCGCAATTCTTTTACTTCATCTTCAAGTTTCTCTATTCTCCTTTTATGGTCTGCGAGAACAAGTTTTTCAATGCGCTCAAGACGGCTTTCTACAATATCAAAACGATGGTTGACTTCATTTCTCTTGGCCATATCTTTTTCTACCTCATCAAAACCTTTTGCAACCATTCTTGCCAAATCATCAATTGTAATATTTTTGTTTTTCATCAATCTCATTTTAAACCCGCTGAAAATATTGTCAACTCATACTCACCTTAACTTAAATCTCAATAGTTTCATCTCCTTCCAACGGATAGAAAGCAATGCCATGCTGCTGTAAATACTGGGAAATCCTCTCAAAGAAGTTCTTTCTCGCTTCCTCGTTCCAATGCCAATCATGAATTGGGATTACGGCTTTCGGTTTTACCTGTACAGCTTTTTCCATGGCTTCTGTAAGATGACCCCAGGGAGCTTGCACAGGAAGCGCAAGAATTTCTGCAGAAGAACCAAACTGAAACGAATCCCCGGGATGCATAAGCTTTCCGAACACTTTTGCAAGAACATTCTTCACTGGAGAAGAAACACCAAACACAGCCTCGTGCGGGATTTCTTTCAGCGCAATATCCTCGTTGCCCCCTGTTAATACGATCAATCCCTCTTTTTCCAGAATTGATTTCACCGACGAGTTGCTCATAATCTGCAATCCTGGAAATTTCACGGATATTTTCTTTATCAGAGGAATATCCATATGGTCTGCATGCTCATGAGTGATGACCAGATAATCAAGCTTTGCTATACTCTCCAGATCCAAAACATTGGCTTGCGCGGTATAATTTCCAGGGTCAATAAGGGCAACTGTGCCATGTTCCTCAACAAGCAGACAGGAATGAACATATTTTGATATCTTCATGTCTTTAGTGTACCATACTCTTGACTTTTTACGCTATTTATTCTATGGTCCAGCCATCCGAACAGAAACAATTCTGTTGAGGAAAACAAGCACGTTGACAACAGGAAAGGAGTAAAAATTGAATTGATTGCACAGAAGAAAAATCGTCAAACTGCAAAATTCAGAAAAGGAGAGGAACAATGCGAAAAACAGTATTGCTGATAGTACTAGCAGCGCTTGCAGTTTTTGCCCTGGCTGTATGCAACAGCCAAGCAGAACCGACCCAAGCGCCATTGCCGCCCAAAGAGCCGGCAGCTCCCGTGGCTCCAAGCCCGGTAGCGACTTCCACCTCTTTGCCGGCACCGAAGATCTCAACACCCGTGGCAGCAACCTCCACTCCAACGAGAGTGGCGCCGACCGCAACTCCCGTCTCCGATAGACCACAATATGGAGGAGTTCTCAGGCACGGAGGGCTGATAGATGTTAAGAGCTTAGACAATGTTCTCACGATCGGCTGGGCAGAGGCGCAGCTTTCTTTCTCAATCTTTGACCGGCTCGTTGCCATGGCTCCTGACATGATTTTCAAACCGGGCCTCGCAGAATCGTGGCAAATGTCTAATGACGGCACGGTCGTCACGTTTCGCCTGAGAAAAGGAACAAAATTTCAGGACGGCACACCATTAAACGCGCAAGCAGTAAAAGCGCATTTTGACCGCGTGCAAGACCCTGCGGTGCAGTCTCCGGCTCGCGCGGATTTCAATCAATTTGTGCAGAGCATGAGGGTTGACGACGAATACACGATAACCTTTATCCTCAAACAGCCGTCAAGACCATTCTTCTCGTTCCTTGCTTTCATAACCGGAACAGGCATTAACTCCCCGACAGCTGTTCAAAAACTCGGAAAAGGGTTTGCGCAGAATCCTGTGGGAGCCGGCCCGTTCAAAGTCAAGGAATGGATCCTGGACCAGCGTCTGGTGCTTGAACGCAATCAAAACTACTGGCAAAACGGCATGCCCTACATTGATCAGTTAGTGTGGCTCTCGGTGCCCGATTCTTCAGTGCAGGTTGCGATGCTTCGCACCGGCGAACTGGATATCCAAACAGAAATCCCTGCCACTATGGTGCCATTGCTAGAGAAAAGCTCCAACGTGAAGGTAATCGCTTTTCCTTCGGGGAACACATACGGCATTTGGATGTCCGTGCAAAAAGAGCCATGGAACAAATTAGCTCTCAGGCAAGCTCTGGCCTACGGCGTAGACAGAAAATCTCTGATTGACATTCTGCTGAACGGACAAGGCAGCCCCAACTACGCCCCGGAAGGAAACAGTTTCTGGTGGTCTAAACCGGATTTGGCGGTTTACCAGTACGACCCGCAGAAAGCAAAGGAAAAACTTGCGGAAGCTGGTTTTCCTAGCGAGATCACCCTAGACTTCTGGGCGGCCGCAACCGCTTCCGAACTCGGACAGGCGGAAGTAATACAAGCCATGTATAAAAAGTCCGGGATCAAACTCAATATCGTTCCAGTGCCCGCAAGCAACAAGTGGACAATGATCGTCCAGAAGCAGATCCACATGGCCATACGCAATTTTACGCCGCGCCCAGACCCTGACGGAAGACTCCGGATACTCTTCCATTCCAAAGGAAGCATCAATCTCCAGGGATACAACAGCCCTGAAGTAGACGCCCTCATGGACAAAGCGGCAACAATGTATGACCAGGCAGAAGCGAAAAAACTGTACGACCAGATTCAAGAAAAACTCGTGCGGGATGTCGCAGGCTGGCTCTATACCTACCTGCCGATAGAATTCACGGGAGCAAACACAAGAGTCAACGGATACATAGAGTACGCGCACCGAAGGCCAATATTCACCACCGCCTGGCTGAAATAGCAGGACCAGAAAATTCTGCATAGCAAAGGAGAAACTGAAGCATGAAAATGAACTTTGGAGTGCGCCTCGGAAAAACACTTTCGTTTGAGGAGATAATCCGCGAAGTGCGAAACGCAGAAGAGCAGGGATTCTCGCACACAAACTGCGGAGACCTGCCCTGGCTGAACCGGGATCCCCACGTCATACTAGCTGTCATGGCCATGAGTACGAGCAAAATTCTGCTGGGCCAGGCGGTCACGTATTCAACTCCCATTTACCATCCGGTGGTGACGGCAAACATTACCGCTACGCTCAACCGGCTGTCTGGCGGCAGAGCGTATCTCGGCCTTGGGTCAGGCATGAAATTGGGAGCTATGCTGACGCCGCAACCTATTGAAGAAGTCCGGAATACCATGCAGTTTGTCAAAGACTTCGCAGCGGGAAAAGAAGCTGATTGGTACGGCGCCAAGATGAAATCCGGATGGATAAAAGAAAGGGACGCATTCCCGATCTACCTGGCTGCCGAAGGGCCTAAAATGCTTGAGCTTGCAGGCGAGCTTGCCGACGGAGTAATTTCCCTAGGCTTCCACCCCGAACTGATAAAATGGAAAAAAGAGCTCATAGCAAAAGGGGCGCGGAAAGCCGGCCGCGATCCAGAGAGTATTGATTACTGGACACGGGGCATTGTATACGTAACCGACTCCGTGGCGAAAGCGCATCGGGAAGTAAGCCCTTACCCGGCTCTCTATGCAAAAATCAGCAAAGTGCTCCAGTCGCAAGATCCAGACTATGCCGCCCTGCGAGAGCGCCTCAACAGAAATTGTGGCGGACTGGCAGAAGAATTAATCGCGCATTCCATCAGGGTGGCCAAGAAATGGGAGCCTGAGTGGTTTGAGGTTATTGATGCGCCTTTCTCTAAAGAAGTGTCCGACCTCTTGATTGATTTCTTTCATTTGGTTGGCACACCAGAGTACCTTACAGAGCGCATCAAGCAAGTAGGCGAACTGGGAGTGAACACAATTTCGGTATGGCATGGAACCGTGGTAGAACAGGAAAAAAGAAGACAAGACATCGCGGACCATCTCATGCCGCACTTCCGCAATTAAATCGGAGAAGCATTCATGTGCTTCCAAGACCCAGAGAGAAAACTCTCTGGGTCATTTTTTTTATTAGAATCTTCTTACGTAGAACCTATACGATATAGAAAAGCAAGCTAAACAAAAAACCGCCTGAGGCGTTCCGCACAACAACCCTGGAATGCCAGGGTAATATTGTGCCGCATTACGCGAAACCCTTACCGAGAGTTTTTTCCTTGGAGCGAACCAAGGTTGTGACGCTAAACATTACGAAGTATTATTTTTCAGACTCTTGAGGAGAATCTCTTGGCATTGCAAGGCTCCCCACACAAGTCCAGAACCGTCTTTACGCATCTCTGATGCTGTGGATAACGCGTTGAGGAAATGGGATTTCTATGCCCTCTTTATCAAACGCAATCTTGAGGCGCTTGCGCAATTCGCCAGTAACGTCCCATTGCTTTAGGGGTTTGGTCTCGCCAAGTATTTTGATTATGATGGCCGAATCAGCGAAATTATCTACTCTGAGAAACTGAGGGGGTTTCGTAATATGTTCTTCCCATGATGAATCTTCCGCAAGTTCTTTTCCAACCCGATTTACCACGCTAATTACTTTTTCCAAATCAGAATTGTATGCAACTCCGATATTAAGATTGACTCTCGCATAATCTTTTGAAAGATTTGATACCTTTTTGATTTCGCCGTGGGGGACATGATGCACCACACCGTCTAAGTCCCTCAAAGAAGTCATCCGTAAACTGATATCTTCAACTAAGCCACAGGTTCCGTCAAAACAAACCACGTCTCCCACGCGATATTGATTTTCCAAAGTGATGAAAAGGCCGGAGATAATATCGCGAATAAGATATTGGCCCCCGAACCCAAACGCAAGGCCGGCAATGCCGGCAGCCGCCAAAAGCGGCCCGATGGCAACGCCCAATTCCTGCAATATCATAAGCCCAGCCGTCAAAAGAACCGCAACACTTATCGCGCCGCTCACAATTCTTATTAACGTGTCTTCTCTCTGCTTTTCTGCCTCCTTGGAAAGAAAATGATTCCGGACGATTATTTTTCTGATTGCCTTCTCAACAAGAATCCCTGCGAATCTCCGGATAAAATAAGCAACAATAAAGATGGCGATTATTTTTACGCCCTGATGATAGAGCCACGGAACGGCTCCTCCGATTATTTCTTGAATAAAAGTAGACATTGTAAGCGGATTGCACCCTTATGGTACAATGCCAGGCTTGCGGAGTAAAGCTTGCTCTAAACTAAAAACCCCGCCGCATCGGCAAGGTTTTTAGTTTACAGACAAATACATAAAAATGCCTGTTTGGTTTTTCCGAATCCCCTGTTTCTCTATGATTGGGGATTTTCAGAAGGTGTCGCCTCGGGCGCCTGCTCCGGAGTTGGCTCCGAAGTTGCCGGCTCTGAGGCTGGTGCTTGGGTTGGTTCGGAAGGAGTTTCCGGATCAACGCTATATTCAATATTCATCATTTATGTGGCACCTTGTGATTGTAGAAAACCACAAAGCAACTAATGTGTATATTGTTCGACCTTGAAACGTTTTTAAAACGCATGCATACAGCATACCTGTAAAAACGGTTTTGCGCAAGGCTATACCCATTAGATAAGCAGAAATTAAATCAAAACTTGTTTTTCCTTAAAATTGCTTCTCCAAGCATTTCTTTCGGGGGACCCTCGTGCAGTTTGTCTTTCCATATATAGAACCTGCAGCCAGACTCATGGTAGTTGGTAACCTTTTGGGCCTCAGGATCAATGTCTTGTCCGTCTACAAGCACCTGGGGAGAACCGGCAAAATGACGATCTCGTGCTTCTGCGTCATTAGCTATTACGATTTCTTCAATCTCTGCCTCAAGGCCATTCTCTTTCAAGGTGGTTTCAATAATCCCTTTGGTAGTCTGCCAGATATTGCAAGTTTTATTATGAAGTATAGCGATTTTCACAATTTTATTGGATTCCAATTGCCCCGCCGCCGCTCACGAGAAGGACGATGCTGGCAACAAGAAGAATCAGATCAAACTCCCAGCCGGTCTTATTCATCGCCCCGAATGGAACATGCCACTTTACCATTTTGAAGTAAATGGCTCCAACCATAACCATCGCAAGCAGAAAGGCGGCGATCTGGATATACACGCCGAAAATCATCCCGAGCGATGACAAAAACTCAATGCCGCCCAGCATAAATATCATGCCTGCGGGCATACCCATTGCCTGCGACATCATTTTCGCTCCCTTTAATTTCGGCAAGGCGTGATATATGAAAATCGCCGCGATTACCAAACGCAAGACAAGAAACGAGAGATCGCTGAATTGTGTAAGGTTTAATAACATATTTGATACATTTAATTTTTACTAATTTCAACCTTTAATTTTATCATACATGAATTCAAATTATATCCCTCCGCTTGCCCCAGGCACCTTCTCGGGGCCCTTATTGGTGTATCGCTTAATAAAATCTTTTATTCTTTCAACCGGCAAGACATTATTTTCTACATTAAACGCATCAAGCCGTCCCCACGCGGCAAGCGCGATATCGGTTTCATTTGCTTCGCGCGGCGTGATGATTACCTTTGCCGCCCCGAATTGCTTCAGCTCTTCTTGTATTTCGTCCGCGATGCGCGGATGAAACGCAATCCAAACATCGCCGTGCTCAAGATTGTGAATAATATTCTGGTCGGGAATTGCTTCTTCGCGGAACCCAGAACGAGCGGTTTGGCCATAATGCGGCCCCGATGTCGGCGGGTTTGAAGTATATTCAGGCAATTGACTGCCCGCCGCAATATGATTAGCCCCCATTAAAGGAATCGCGCGGCTGAAATCTTCCTCCTTCGGCGCGCTGCTTTGCGCCAATAGATACAGGCCGTAACCGACAAGGGCAATGACCCCGAAAATGATAGCGTAGTTTCTGATTCTGCCCACAAAACGGTTGCTCTGCCGCGCGCGCTGTTCCGTTTCTTTCTCTTGTCTGCGAATTTCTCGCTTTTCTTGTTTCGTTATCTGTTCATTCATATTTTTTGCGATGGTTTACAAATAAGGGGATCGTTTATTTTCCGATAAACCAAATAAATGGATGCGCTCAAAATAATAACGCTCAATATGCCAAGCTCCTGGCCTTTTAGCGGCAGAACGCTAAGAAAGCTCGCAGTTGCTCCAATGCCGAAAACGGAGGATAAAATCACCGAACCGCAGGCGGCGCAACCGATACCCAAAAGCCCCGACAAGGCGCCGGCAAAACTCAAACCGGCAGCCTGTTGTAATTTTGCTCTTCTGCGAAAGTAGAAAACGACAAGAACAATATTGACGGCGAACAGCAGCGC
>JACOVZ010000024.1 GCA_016177065.1 Candidatus Wildermuthbacteria bacterium
CAGCCCTACGAGGTGCTTGAGTTTCAGCCAATGCGCAAGGCCCAGGATGTTACCGTTGCCCAGACGAAGATAAAAAACCTTCTCACGGGGAAAATTATTGAAAGAAGTTTCCATAAAGGCGATACGCTTGAAGAAGCGGATATGGAGAAATTCCAGGCAAAGTTTATCTATGGCCACAGGGAAAAATATGTATTTTCTGACGCAAACAATCCTGCAAACCGTTTTGAGCTTGCCAAAGAGCAGATTGGAGACAGCATTCAATTCTTAAAGCAGAATGAAATTGTTGACGGATTGAAGTTCAAAGGAGAGATTGTCAATATTGTTCTTCCGGTGAAAGTTCAGCTGAAGGTGAAAGATGCTCCTCCTGGGATCAAGGGAAATACTGCTCAGGGAGGGACAAAAGCGGTTACGCTTGAGACCGGAGCAATCATACAGGTTCCTTTGTTTGTTGAAACAGACGATATCGTTGAAGTGAATACGGAAACCGGAGAATACGCCAAAAGAGTATCACATCTTTAATCGCGGCTTTTCTTCCAAGAGTCATTCCTTGAGAGCGGATAATCAAACCATATGCGCGAGCTTGTCACGTCTGCAAGATGGCAGAAAGCAGCTAATGGATTCATAACTCGGCGCATGGAGCTGTAATCATCTGATTCTCCTTCCACATACTTCATTGCGTTTTGCTGTTTCTCTGTCAATTTGAAGCCGTATTCCCTGAGTTTTTTGTTTCTGAATGCGCGTTTTTCTTTCTTTGTTTCTAGAGATGCTCCATGCTCGCTTTTTTTTGCATATCTCCACGGCTTTTCAATATCGTGGAGAAATAGGATTAAGAGCGCGTCTGAAAGAGAAAAGGGCAAGGGCCGGATGCCGTTTAAAAGAGCGTAGAAAGCTATGCCAATATTCATGCTTTCCTGAACGTGATCCAAATACCCGCCTTTCCACGTTTGGTGGTTATGGGAGGAACCCGGAGCTGCTTCAAAGAGTTTTCTATTCTCAAGAAAGATTTTTGCGCATAAGGAGCGATGAGGCTCTTTAACCATGCCGAGCATTTTCTCTATTGAGAGATACGGAGTTCGCATTGGTTTATCATACTTGAAAACATAGATAAAAGAAAAGAGCCTGAAAAACTCAGGCTCTTTATGTTATGCGGCAGATTTTTCCATTCCAGGAAGTTTTTCTTGGAGTTTTCGGGTGAATTCAGCAAGCTCCACCAATTCCCCGGGATAATGGAATTCATGAGGAAATCTCGCAACCCTCCCTTTTACCTTGTGTTTTGCTTCCAGCCATCGTTGGACCGCTTCGTGAGAACGTACGTATTCATCTTTCTGTTCTTGCACGAATTTCATCGGAAAACGGTAGGGAACGTCAATGTAGTATTGAGATTTCTCAAGCCCTGCTTCCTTGCCGCCCTGAAGAAGATCGCTGATTCTTCCGTTTCTGACTACGCTTATCTTCCGAGAAACATTGGAAGATGTGGGATACAGCGTGATGAGAGTTTCACTCTCTTTTCCGTGCATCTGCATTCGTACAAAATATCCGGGATCAATCGGCTGGTGGCCGTACAGCACGAAGATTGATTCTCCCTGAAGATCGCTGCGCAATCGATACAGCGCATGTATGGTTCCCTTGAGATGGGAATCGCAGTAGATCTCTACATGCCTTGCAACTTCTATGCGTCCAACAAGGCTGTAGATTGAAGGATACAGTTCAGGCCTTTCAATGCATAAGATAATGCGTCCTTGTCCAACCGTTGCAAAAGCTAATGCACGAATTACATATTCCAGCGCCGGGATTCCATTTAGGGGAATGAGGGATTTGCAGCCATATTTCTGGGCCAACGGACCCATTCTGGTGCCATACCCCCCAGCCATAACCACAATATCTGGGCCCATATGTCAGCTCCTTTCATGCTTTTCAGTTTGGCTTCTCGTAGGAACAATTGATTACTGCATTCTTGCTCGCACTCAAAAACGTGTCAAGTATGACTTTTTTGAAAATGTTTAGTTCACCTCCACAAGCTCCACTTCAAATATGAGAGTTGCGTTGGGCGGGATTACTCCCCCGGCTCCTGCTTCTCCATAGGCGAGAGAAGGAGGAATAGTGAGTTTTCTCTTTCCGCCGATTTTCATTCCAAGAATGCCCTGATCCCATCCCGCAATAACCTGGCCCTGGCCGAGTACGAATGAAAGGGGCAGTCCGCGATCGTAGGAGCTATCAAACTTTGTTCCGTCTGTAAGGGTTCCGATATAGTTTACCAAAACCGTGTTTCCGGCTTTCGCTTCTGTTCCCTCCCCTATTTTTATATCTTCTATTTTGAGCGTGTTTTCCATTGCCGGTTGGTTATTTGTTTCTTTATTCTCTGTTACAGGAGCATTGCTTGCGCTGTTTTGCTCTTGCTCTGAAGATTTATTCAATACTGTGATGTAGAATATTCCTCCCAAGATTCCTGCTACAAAAAGGCCTATCGTGAAAAACTTCATAGGTTTTTTTGTTATTTATTTTTTACTTGTTTATTATATCTGAATCTGGATATATCGCAATCAACTGGCGGATAACCATATCTTTCCATGACTTAATAGCGTTTCCTTTGAAATCAAACCATACGCGCTTAAAGTCTTTTCTTTCTATCTTTCGGATTCTTTCTAGTTCAGGATCTTGCAGATAAATGTATGCTGAATCAATTCCGCATACAACTGAATAATGGCCGTCTGGCACGTCAGATTCGGCATACTCTGCTCTCCCTGCCGTAAACCAGTCAACAATGGGAGGCACGCCCTTCTTGACCCATTTTTCAATATCTTCAAAAGAGCTGTTTTCTTTCACAACAGCCTTGAATCCGAAGCGTTTTGCGGCTTTCATAAGCCCCTCTGCATTTATTCCACGATCTCTGGTTGCCCCCGATGATTTTGCGAGTTCTTTTTCTGATGCATGAATTCCGTAGTAATCCAGCACAATCTTTAAGCTTGCAGGGCCGCACATTCCGGGACTCTCCCTGAATGGTTTTACTGTAAGATGTTTTGTCATGAGAGTAATAGTATTAGTTTGTTCATAAGTAGTGCTGCGGGGCTTGGGATCGAACCAAGACTGACGCGGCTTCAAAGGCCGCCGCCCTACCATTAGGCTACCCCGCAAGAATCAATAATCGCAAGCTCCAAGGGAAGCTGGATAATGCTGGCATACTTCATCTTGTTCTCTGCTTCCATGAAACTTTCAACCGATTTATACAGCTGAGCTTTCTCAAACTTCTTGGCTTGCTCTCTGATTTTTTCTTTTTGTTCTGCAGTAAATCCTTCAGCCAGAATATCTTCCATTCTTGGATTGATTTGCAGAATGAGAATGTCTCGCAGATATTGGATGAGATTCTTGATGAATTCCTGGGGGTCCATCCCCTTTTCAAGATTACTGTGGAGAAAATCCACTGCTTTTCCTGCTTCTTTGAGTAGGAGGAGTTCTGCGAATTCTGCGACAATATGTATATCTACGATTCCGAGAAGTTCCTTTACAGAATCTGCTCCAATCGCCTTGGTTGTATCAGATCCGATATGGAATGTCAAAACCTTATCCAGCAGGCCTTCCGCGTCTCTTAGAGAGCCTCCTGACTGCAAGGCGATAAGCTCCAGAGCTGATTTTTCTATCTTCGCTTTTTCTTGTTTTGCAAGGCTTTCCAGTCGTTCCACGATTTCTGAAACTCTGAGTTTTCTGAAATCAAATCTCTGGCATCGGGACAGGATTGTTGGGATCATCTTATGGACTTCGGTGGTCGCCAGAATGAATACTGCATGGCTTGGGGGCTCTTCCAGGGTTTTCAAGAGCGCGTTTGCGGCTTCCTTGGTAAGCTGGTGAGCTTCGTCAATAATAAAAACTTTGTACTTAAGCTTTGCGGGAGAAAACCTAATCCCCTCTTTAAGCTCTCGCATTTCTTCAATTCCCCTGTTTGAGGCCGCGTCAATCTCTATTAAGTCAAGCGATCTGTTTTGATTGATTTCCTGGCATGCGCTGCATATATTGCAGGGCTCTCCTTGCTTTGGATGTTCGCAGTTGATTGCTTTGGCAAGAAGCCTGGCAATGCTTGTCTTTCCGCTTCCCCGAGGCCCTGAAAAAGCATAAGCATGGGATATGCTGTTCATTGCAACGGCATTCTTTAAGGTTTGGACCGTTTGTTCCTGGCCTATGATCTCTCCAAAGGTTTTAGGACGATATTTTCTGTAAAGCACGAGATTTGCCATATTGAGATTTTAGCACCGAATTGAATTACTCTCAATAATCTCTAAAAATAAAGGCCAGAGTTTTTTCTCTGGCCTTTTTTAACGCCTTTAATTTTAGTCACCGTAGGGAATCTCTTTTTTCGTGGATCCTTTTGGCGCTAACTTTCCCAGCAGTTTTATGAGTTGTACAAAACCTATGCACAGAGACGCTAATACCGTAGCAAATACGTCCAGGTAAAGGGCAATTAACATAACCAGCAAGAATGTGATCCAGCCGAGCAATACTCCCACTCCAAAGGAGTTCGTATTTGGCGACGGTTTTCTCCAATCAAAATATTGCGGAAGAGAGCCTGGGTAGCTGTCCACGATAGCGTTTATAAGCATCCCTTCTCTTGCGTTAAGAATGCGTGCGCTTATGTATCCAATCGGCAACCAAGTGA
>JACOVZ010000025.1 GCA_016177065.1 Candidatus Wildermuthbacteria bacterium
CTCAGAGCCTGCCCTTGAGCGCGCAATGAACGGCCAGGTTGTTTCTCATTTGGGTAAGGCATTCCATATTGACGAGTTTGTGCGTCTAGAAGGATTGCCCCGCACTCTCAACGGAAAGGTAGATAAAATACGCTTGCAGACAATGTACGCGCAAAAAAAATATGATCATAAGGATTGACCATGTTTCTTTGTCATGCGCCGATTTTTCGCGCGCAACCCAAGATCTTGCGCGTTTTGGGTATCGGAAGCAGTTTGAAGAGGATGCTGTTAAGAATGTGCAGATCAAGAAACCCTTACTGCATAGGTGGTCTGAAAATCACGATCTTGCATTATTTTCTTCCGATAGCGGCATCTCAATAGAGCTACTTAATCATCACGGAATTCAGGATGCCGCGCCGTCTTTCTTTACGCCGATCATAAGGGGAGCTGATGAAGAAATGACAAAATCCAAAAACGCTGTTAACATTGGAAAACAGCGGGGCGTTTTGACAACAATGGGCAGTTTTGACTGCATTGTGCTTGAGGGGAAAAAACGGCCTTTCGTTTTGCAAGAGCTTGCTTTGCACGCAGAGAACCTGGATGAAAGCGAATCTTTTTGGAGCTGTTTCGGATTCCAGCGTGTTCTGGCGGAGGATGATTGCCGAATGCTGAAATTTGCATCGCCTTTTCAGGCAAGTCCGTGCGTGCTTTATCTCTTGCAATCAGCCGGCCCCATGCGAAAAACAAAACTTGATGATGCGGGGTTTGCATCAATCGCGTTCATCAGCAATAACGTAGGCGAAGAAAGAGATTTTCTGGATAAAAGACATGTTCACCCGAGCGCGGTTGAACAGCTGAACGTTCACGGCAAAACTTTTAGCATTTGTTTTGCGCAAGGCTCGCAGGGAGAAATTGTGGAATTATTAAGCCTGCAATAAATATCCATGAATCAATATAACAAGCAGTGGGCGAAGGAAATAAAAAAGAACGATGTGATGTACCCCTCGGAATATGTTATCCGCATTTTCAAGGGAACATATCCTCGTTTGCGTCTTGGCAAGAATAGGTTTAAGGGGAAAAAGATTTGTGATATTGGCTGCGGGAATGGCCGTAATCTTATGCTGTTGAGGCGGTGCGGGTTCAAGGTTTGGGGAGTGGAAATCAATAAAAAGATTGCTGAGGGAGTGAAGCGAAATCTTAAATCTGCCGGAATTCATGCTCATGTTCGCGTGGGGAGCAATGGCAGTCTTCCGTTTCTCAACTCCTATTTTGACTATGCATTGTCGTGGAACGCCTGCTACTACATGGGAGACTGCGCTGATTTTAACGATTATGTGAAAGAATTTGCCCGAGTCATCAAATCCGGAGGATATCTAATTATGTCTATCCCCAAGAAGTCTTCTTTCATCTATAAGGGGAGCGAGACTTTGAAAGCTGGATATAAGATCATCCGCAAAGACCCCTTTGGGGTTCGCAATGGGCATGTGCTGAGAATGTTTGCCGGGGAGAAGGAGATCAAAAAAACATTCGCCCCTTATTTTAAAAGGTTTGTTTTCGGCTCTGTTCAGGATGATTGTTTCGGATTGAATTATCATTGGCATTTGGTCGTATGCCAAAGAAGATAGAGCAATAAGATGATACCAATATCATGGATCACTATTACATAGATCTTTCGTATCCCATTGAAGAGGGAATGCTAACGTTTGACGCGCCTTGGCATTCTGCTGTTTCAATTCGGCAAATGGGAAGGATTGACGTGGAAGGCAGGGAATCAAGGATGATATCTTTTGGCTCTCATACGGGTACGCATATTGACGCGCCCCTCCATTTTCTTAAAAAAGGAAAAAGCATTGATACTATTCCGTTGAATAGGCTTATCGGGAAGGTAGTTTTTGCCGATTTTTCGCATCTCAAGGAAAATGAGCAGGTGACAAAAGCGATGCTTGAATCTTTTGAAATTGGCGAGCGGATGATTTTCCGCTTCGGATGGGGAAAATTCTGGGGAGAGAAGAAATTTTATGCAGGGTATCCATTTTTTTCCGCGGAGGCCGCAGAATATCTTGTTTCTCGCGGCGCAAAACTTATCGGATATGATACGCCTTCTCCAGATGACAGCCGCATAGAGTTGAAAGGAGAAAATTTAGGCTCTGACCGTGATTCTCCGATCCATAAGCTGTTTTTGAAGCATGGCATTATTCTTATTGAATATGTGGCGAATCTTCAAACAGTAGAAGATCTATATGGCTGGAATATCATTGCTTTGCCCTTGCGCATTACAGGGGGAGATGGTTCTCCTGCGAGAGTCTGCGTATATAAATGATATGAGTTCTCAGATTCAAAATGCGGTTTTGCAATGGTTTGTAAGCCATGCTTCCCTCAAAGAAGATGAGATTGGAGCTATGATCCATGAGAATTATTTTGAAAAAGGATGGGTTGATTCGCTCGCCTTCATTTCTTTTGTAAATGATATGGAACAGGAGTTTGGAATTCGTTTTTCAAATAATGAATTTCAGGAGAGAACGTTTGCGACGATCGCAGGGGTCGCAAAGATTATAGAAGAAAAATTGGAGAAAAAATGAGTGCGTTTGATTATTCAAAAAAGGATATAGCAAGTGCGTTCCGTGAAACTGGCATCCGCGAGGGCGCTTCTGTTTTTACGCATAGCAATGTTGGTTTTTTCGGGAAACTGGAAGGCGCAAAAATCCCGCAAGACTATTATGATGCTTTTAAAAAGGAGATGCTTGGGGTTATTGGCGAACAAGGCACTTGGGTCATGCCTACGTTTACGTACAGTTTTTGCTGGGGGCATGAGTTTGATATAGACAATACTCCAAGCACATGCGGGCTTCTGTCGGAAATGATGCGGAAAGATTCAGATGCGGCGCGGTCCGGGGATGCAAATTTTTCCGTGGCAGCTATCGGAAAACACGCAGAGTATTTTACAGAAAATGCTCCCGCATATTCCTTCGGGCCCAATTCCTTCTGGGAGAGATTTCTGGAAAAGAAAGGGGTATTTTGCAATTTTAATTTTGATTCTGCATCTACTTTTATTCATTATGCGGAGAGGTTTCTGAAGGTTCCGTATCGGTATGACAAACCGTTTGAAGGAGTATGGAAAAAAGGGGATAAGGAAGAAAAAAAGGTATTTTACCATTTCGTATATGACCTGCAAAAGCCCTACCATGCGCCCGATTTCAAGAAGTTTGATGCCAGAGCAAAAGAATGGGGTTTTGTAAGAGAGGTGCGGTTAGGAAAAGGTCAGATGCTTTGCATAAGCGCAGAACACGCGCTTCAAACGATACAAAGGGGGCTTCAAGAAGACCCTTCGTTTCTAACCAAAGGATCGTAATCTATGGAATCGTCAAAAATGGTGCTCGGCACCGCACAATTAGGGATGAATTACGGCATTAACAATTTTAAGGGAAAGCCCTCAAGGCAAGAATCATTGGAGTTGTTGGATCGCGCTTACGAGAAGGGCATACGCACATTTGATACGGCTTTCGCATATGGGGATGCGGAGGAAATTGTAGGAGAATTTGTCACCACCAGAAATCTAAGCAATCAAGTGCAGATTATTTCCAAATTAGAACCAAATTGCGTACCGGAAAATAGCAAGAATGTTTTTGGCATTATAGAGAGCAGATTGAGCGCATCCTTAGATAGAACCAATGCGGAGGTTTTAGACTGCTATTTGCTGCATACCTCCCCCTATATTTTCCGCGAAGAAATAGTTCATGCTTTGCATCAGTGCAAGACGAAGGGTCTCGTAAAGAATATTGGCGTTTCTGTTTATGAAGAAGCTGAGGCTTTGGCTGCAGTCAGATCTCCCTTGATTGATTATATCCAGATTCCCTACAATGTCTTTGATCAGAGGCTTCATGGGACAGATTTTTTCCAAATTGCAAAAGCCAACAACAAGAAAGTTTTTGCCCGCACCGCATTTTTGCAGGGCCTCATTTTTATGGACGAGGCGAAAATCCCAGGGCATTTGTCCGGTACGAAAAAATACCTCAAGGAATTTGACGATATCATTGCTCGCTACGGCTTATCAAGGTTGGAAGCGTCTCTTATGTTTAGCGCCAGCGAGCCTGGCATTGATCATATTGTCTTTGGCGTTGACACAAAAGAGCAGTTAGATGAAGATATGAATGTGATTGCAGATTTGCACTATTATCCTGCTTGCATAGCTGAGCTGCGGGATCGATTTTCGCGCATTAAAGAAAGCGTTATTTTCCCTAGCTTATGGAAAAAGTAAATCAAAAACAGAATGCGGTATTGTGCATCCTTCAGGCTCGCATGGGCTCTACGCGCCTTCCCGGAAAAGTATTGCTTAAGGTTCGGGGCACCCCGCTTTTGGAATATGAGATAATGCGGGTGAAATTTTCAAAAACAATTGATAAAATTGTCATTGCGACTACCACGAATAAAGAAGATGATGAGATTGAAAAGCTTGCTAGGCGCATAGGCATTGATTGCTTCAGGGGTTCTGAAAAAGACGTTCTTGATAGGTACTATCAATGCGCTCTTTTGTATCCCAAATTCTCTTCCATTGTCCGCATTACTGGTGATTGCCCGTTGATTGACCCAGGGGTGATTGATGAAGTGGTATCTTTGTTCCAAAAAGGCCATTTTGACTATGTGAGCAATATAGAGCTAGGAAAAGAAACATTCCCGAATGGCACGGATGTTGAGGTGCTTACTCGGGAAGCGCTTGTGGAATTAGCAGCCAATGCCAGTCTTGCGTCAGAAAGGGAGCATGTGACCTTGTATATACGAAGAAGGAAGGAAAAATTCAAGACAACGAATGTTAATGCGGTACGCGATTTTTCTCATATTCGTTTTACCGTTGATTATCTTGAGGATTTTGAAGTAGTTAAATTTTTGATAGAGCATAGTGCAATTGATGCAACATACCTTCAGCACGTTTCGCTTCTTATGGATAACCCGAATATCATGGCGAAGAATATGCATATTGTCCGGAATGAGGGATTGAAAAAGTTATCCGAGGAAAACCGATTAAGGCCTCCGTCCTCAAGAAGCGATGCATGATAGACAAAATATCAATATCGTGATATAACATTTTTGCTCCTCTAAAACATGCGAGTGCAATACTTTTTGAGAAAGGGGGAATAGCATGTGGCAAGTATTGGTTCTTCTGCGCATATTCTTGGCGAATATAGTTGCGTCAATCCTTGTCAAGCGGATCACTGGACTGCCGTCGCGAACACGGCGATTGGTTTGGCAATTCGGTTTTGCCTTCCTGTTCTCTCTCGCGTTGGCTGGGATTGCCGGGAGTTCGTTGTCAAATAGTGGACTTCTAGTTATAGCGGGTATTGGCATCATCAATAGCTTTGGAGCTTACTGTCAGTGGAAAGCTATTGACATCAGCTTGAGCAAGACATCCCTTTTTACTCAGGCGGACGATCTTATCGCAATATCTCTTGCCTTCCTTTTTTTGGGAGAATGGAAAAGCATTACGCCGTTCTTGGGCTTTGGAATCGTTTTGTGCGTAGCAGCTGTAATAAGCTTTTCTGTTGCTCGGCGCAAGGATGATAGTGCAGAAAAAAGCCCGCGAAGCTGGAAGCACTTGGCAAAGTGGATTGCGTGCTACAGTATTATCTGGGGAGTAGCAATGTTCTCCATGCGATATTTTGCAATAGAAGAAGTACCTCTTCCGAGCTTTCTCGCAGCATGGTACGGCGGCTCGTTTTTTGGGGCCTTGCTTGTTCGTTTTCTAGCTGGCAGGCAAGAAATGGGAGAAAAGCTTACTCTAAGAGCCATAGGTCAAGTAAGCGTCCTTGCGGCGCTGGTATGGGCGTCTCTCCTTTTGACCTATGCGATATTCCAGAGAGTGTCCATTGTGGTTGCGCAGCCCATTTTTCAGGTAACCGAGATGGTTTTTCCGGTGATTATCGGTTTGTGGGTATTCAAAGAGAGAAAGCAACTCACGTCAGTTGAGAAAGCAATCTTTCTGGCAGGGCTTCTTGGAGCAGTCGTTATCGGTCTTGGTTTTTAAGGTCCCGTTCATTGCCAGAACGGGACTTTTGCTTTATTTGGGATCTGACAGGGTAATTCTTGCTAGGGATTGAAGAAATTACCCAAGGGATATAGGATGAAGCAAGGCAGGGAGTAAAATTCAAAGCCATGAAAACCTTTAAAAAAAGCAATCAGTTATTCAAAAAAGCGAGCAAAGTTATCCCGCTTGCTTCACAGACATTCAGCAAAAGCTACCTTCAGTTTGTTAAGGGCCAGGCGCCGCTATTCATCACACATGGAAAAGGGGCATACGTGTGGGACGCAGATGGGAATAAATACACAGATTTCATCAACGGTCTTTTGCCGGTGATTCTTGGATATCAGTATAAAGCCGTTGATGACGCCATAAAGGCGCAAATGCAAAACGGCATTACTTTTTCGCTCGCTTCGCCGCTTGAGTACGAGCTTGCCCAGTTGCTTATTCGCCATATTCCTTGCGCTGAAATGGTGCGATTTGCGAAGAATGGCTCTGACGCTACTTCAGGCGCTATTCGTTTGGCGCGCGGAGTTACCGGACGGGAGCATGTGGCTGTATGCGGGTATCACGGTTGGCATGATTGGTATATCGGTTCAACCCCAAGAAATCTTGGGGTGCCAAAAAGCACGCAGGCCTTAACGCACAAATTCTTGTACAACAGCATTGATTCTCTTGAAAAGATTTTCAAACGATATAAGGGGAAAGTTGCGGCAGTTATCATGGAGCCCATGAATTACGTGGAGCCAGAAAAGGAATTTTTGGCGCACGTGAAAGAATTGACCCATAGGAACGGAGCACTGCTCGTTTTTGACGAAATTATCACAGGTTTTCGCTTCAGTCTCGGAGGGGCTCAGAAATTGTTTGGAGTTATTCCTGACCTTGCGACATTCGGGAAATCCATGGCAAACGGAATGCCAATCTCAGCTTTGGTGGGAAAGCGGGAGTATATGAATAGAATGGGCGATATTTTCTATTCTTCTACGCAAGGGGGTGAGGCCCTGTCCTTGGCTGCTGCCATTGCGACCATAAAGGAGATTGAGAAAAAGCATGTCATTGAGTATCTTTGGCGAGAGGGTAAATTTTTACAGGACGGAACCGCAAAACTGCTTAAAAAACATGGCTTAAACGATTATATCCAGGTTGCCGGCAAGCCATGCTGGCAGGTACTGAAGTTTCATGAAGCGTTTGGATACTCGGATTTTGAAATTAAAAGCTACATTCAGCAGGAAGTATTGCAGGCAGGATTCTTGTGGTATGGCCAGCATAATATGAGTTTTAGCCATACGAGAAAAGACATAGAAGGCTTGCTGAAAGCGTACGATGTGATTTTTGGCAAGCTCAAAGAGCTTCTTGAAAAAAAGCGTCTTCGCCAAGCTCTCCGCGGCGGGCTGATTAGCAATATTTTTAAAGTCAGGTAAAGTTTAACGAGTTATGCCTCCTGAGGTGAAAATAGGAAGTAAGATAATTGGGAGAGGAAATCCTTGTTTTATTATTGCTGAAATTTCAGGAAACCACCATCAGAAATACGAAGAAGCGGTGGAGCTTGTGAAGCAAGCTGCAAAAGCAGGAGCAGACGCGGTAAAATTGCAAACCTACACTCCAGACACGATCACTTTAAAATCAGACAAAGAATGGTTTGTGGTTGGAGGGAAAGACCAGCCTGATTCCTGGAAGAAAAAGATACTCTGGGATTTGTATGATACCGCATACACTCCTTGGGAATGGCAGCCAAAGTTAAAGGAACTTGCAGAAAGCCTGGGGCTCATCCTTTTTTCAAGCCCGTTTGATGAAACTGCGGTAGATTTTCTTGAAGTAATGGATGTTCCTTGCTACAAGATTGCTTCGTATGAAGCAGTGCACATTCCGCTTATTACGAAAATCGCTCATACAGGCAAACCAGTGATCATGTCTATTGGGTTCGCTTC
>JACOVZ010000026.1 GCA_016177065.1 Candidatus Wildermuthbacteria bacterium
CCCCGAGAGACTGCCAAGGCATCCTAAGAAACCATTCTAAGGGCGTATTTACTGCGTAAGCGACGGAATTCCAGAAGGAATGCTTCCCTTGATGATATTTATTACCTTTTGAATCCAGGGATCTGCAAGATTCTTGTAAAACGCGAAGTCATCCCCTAGCACCTTGGTGAAAGCTCCTTTGAAAGTCTCCCAGGATATGTTGGTGAAGAAATCTGCGAACGGAGCCAATGAAACCTTTCCAAAAAATACCGGTATGAGGAAAAGAATAAGGAAAAGAATGATGAGTTGCTTGAGCGACATGTGCGTATATCTTAGTATACCAAGAGCCATCAACCAAGGTCAAGTAGGCTTTTTGCTTTTTCAATTCTTTCAATGGTTTTTTCCTTTCCAAGTATGTCTGCAACCTCAAACGGGCCTGCTGATGCCTTTTTCCCTGTAAGCGCAACCCTCATGGGCCACAAGAGGTACCCTTTGTCCCCTATCTCCTCTGCTTTCTTGAGCAATACCTCCTCAAGCTTTTTTCTGTTCCATTCTTTTTCTTTGATGTCAGAAACAACTGCCGCAACGGTTTCCAGCGCTTTTGCAATGTCTTTTTCCTTGTAATCCTTCCATAACAGCATTTCCTTTGGATATCCAAGATTTTCTGTAAAGAAGAAATCTGCAATCTCGGATATTTCAGAAAGCTTTTTCAACCGTTCCTGGTGCAATGCAGCAACCTCTTGAAGAGTTTGAAATGGTATATCCCCTACTCCCTTAAGGTATGGCAGACAGAGTTCTGCAAGTTTTTCAATTGGCATTTTTCTGATGTAAAAACCGTTGATCCATTCAAGGCGCTTGAGATTGAACACGGCTCCTGCTTTCTGGATTCTTTCAATGGAAAACTCTTTTACCAATTCTTCCAATGAGAAGATTTCCCTGTTGTCTCCGGGATTCCACCCTAAAAGCGCCAAGAAATTAATGATTGCCTCAGACAGATACCCTTCATTCTTGAACCTGGCCACTGAATTGTCTCCGTGCCTTTTTGAGAGCTTGGTGCGGTCTTCAGCCAAAATAAGAGGCAAATGGGCGTATATGGGCCTTGAAAGGCCCAATGCTTCTTGGAGCAGAATCTGCTTTGGAGTGTTTGAAATGTGGTCTTCTCCCCGGATAACATGGGTAATCTGCATTTCAGCGTCGTCAATAACCACTGAAAAGTTGTACAAAGGCGAAGAAAGGTCTTTTGCAATCACAAAGTCCCCTGTTAATCCGGTATCAAACTTCACTTCTCCTCGGATCAAATCCTTAAATGTTATTGTTTTTGATTCTGCGGAGAATCGTATGACAGAATCGGTTTTCTCTGCGAGTTTTTTCTGAACTTCTTCTTTAGAAAGAGTTTTGCACGTTCCTTTGTACTTTGGCGCCTCTCCCCTGCTCATCTGTTCCTGGCGCTGGGCTTCCAATTCTTCCTGGGGGCAGAAGCAGTAATACGCTCTCCCCTGCTCTAATAACTGTTCAAGGTGTTTCTTGTAAACTTGAATTCTGTCGCTTTGCCTGATTGGCCCTTCCTGGTATTCAATGCCAAGCCATTTCAAGTTTTCAATAATATCTTTTTCCCATTCAGGAGACGAGCGTTCCTTGTCTGTATCTTCTATGCGCAATACAAGAACCCCGTTCTCTTTTTTCGCAAAGAGATAGTTAAAGAGCGCCGTTCTTGCGCTTCCCATGTGAAAAGGCCCTGTGGGAGACGGCGCAAACCTTGTTCGTATCTTCTCCATATTCTTACCCTACCATTTTTTAGGAAAAGTAAAAGGCGGCGAAGTTGGTCTCACCGCCTTTTTCAAACTAGAGTAGAATCCCAAAGTACCTATGCCATCCGCGAAGAACGCCGTGAGACACCTGATCTTCTAAGCCAAATTCAAGAATTTTTTCTTCACCCTTGAACGAAGGATTGGAAACATTTGGAAATTCTTTGCAAGTTGTATCGTTCAGGTACAGAAGGCTTCCTTCTTGGAACGAGCTAGGTCCGCGCCCGCCTTCAAAGTAGGATGTTTCGTAATTCACTAGTAGGGCCTTCTTGAGGAATGGAACGACGCTTTTGACGTATGCGCCTCCATAATGCATCACGAATATCGGGATTTTCTTGTGCCATATGGTTGTGAAGCCAGCGCTTTTTACCATATCGGTTTGTGTGTTTTGTTCCACAGTCCAACAGTCAACTACTCGCCAAGGGCCCTCTTCCCATTCAATGCCCTTATAACCCTCAAGCCCAATTATTGTTATTCTATGTGCTATCTTTGCCGTTTTGTTCTTCACGGCGTCTGACGCATACCCTTCTTGCTGGAACTTAAAGAAGGTTTCTTTCAGTTCACTGAGTGCATACATTTGTCCATTCCTCCTTAAATTTGTGTTGAGAATATCATACCAGTTATTCAGTTTTCTGTCAACATCTTAGTCCTCCAAGTACGCAACGAGATAATCGGCTATGGTTTTTGCGGCTTCTGGCTTTGCAAAAGCCAATGCGGAGCGAGACATTAGCTCAAGCTCTTTTGGATTTGAGATAAGAGATTTGAGCTTTTCTAAAAAGAAATGAGGAGTGAGATTCGCTTCTTCAAGAACAATGCAGGCTTTGGCGTCTTGATATGCGTATGCGTTGCGGAATTGGTGATTCTGGGCAGATCCCATTAAAGGCACAAGAATTGAGGGTTTTCCCAGGGCCGCTATTTCAAATATAAGTCCTGATCCTGCTCTTGCGACAATCATGTTTGATGCGGCATACGCGTGGCGAAGTTCAGGCTCTTTCAAGAATGGAGAAGCATGATAATATTGTTTGTTCTCTGGGATAAACATTGCATTGGCTTCAGCTTGAACCTGCTGGAAGTTTTTCTCTCCTGTTTGGTGGATGATTTCAAAACTCTCAGTCAGCTCGTTGATAACCGAAAGAATGGCGTCATTTATCTTCTGAGCTCCTTGCGACCCCCCAAGGACTAAAAGCAAAGGTCTATCCCCTTTTAGCTTGAATATCTCTTTTGCTTCCTGCTTGGATCCTGTAAGTATTTCCCTGCGCACGGGATTTCCAACAAGAAGCACCTTTTTCAAGGGAAGAAGCTGAGTATGGGGAAATGAAGTAAAGATCTTTAAGGCAAAATGAGCCGCTATCTGGTTTGCTTTTCCCGGGATCATATCAGATTCATGGAGGAATATGGGGATTCTGAGGATCCAGCCTGCGAGCGTTGCGGGGATTGCTCCGTATCCCCCTTTGCTGAGTATGACATCTGGAGCAAGAAAAAAGATTCTGAAAAATGCCTGCGCAAATCCAAGAGGAATTCTAAAGCACAGATCAAGTATGTTCTGGAGGATTGCTATGGGGCTAAAGTATCTGCGCATTTTGCCAGCCATAATGTTGAGCATCTGTATCCCCTCTTGGGAAAGCAGCAATCCGCCAAAATCATCCTTTGGGCCCATGTAGAAAAGTTTGAGGTTTTTGTTCTCCTGCGTTTTGTGAAGCTCTCTGATGACAGCGATAAGAGGTATGATATGCCCTCCTGTTCCCCCTCCGGTAAATAGTATCTTCATGATGCCTGTTTAGATATGTTAAGCAATATTCCAATTCCAATCAACTCTGTGATTAAAGCAGATCCCCCGTAAGATATAAAAGGAAGAGGAATGCCGGCCAAAGGAAGCATTCCAGTCATAGACCCTATATTGAACAGCGCCTGGAACGTGATCCAGCAGGCAATGCCCATTGCGCAGAGTCTGGAAAAGGGGTCTTGCACTCTGCCTGCAACCTTGAAGCTTCTCCAGAGAAAAAGCAGGAAAAGAATGAGGAGCATTGCTCCTCCGATGAATCCCGCTTCTTCTGCAAACACCGCGAATATGGAGTCTGAAATGGGTTCAGGCAAGGTGCCGAATTTCTGAAAGCTGAGTCCCAAACCCATTCCTGTTATTCCGCCTGACCCTATTCCAATGAGAGCTTGCTTGATCTGCCATCCCTTTCCCAAAGGATCAAGGTCTGGATTTAACAGCACTGCAAGCCTGCTGAAGCGGTAAGGGGCAGTATGGATAAGGGCTGTGAGCAGCACAATTCCTGCTCCCAAGAGCGCAAAGCTCTGAACGAGCGGAGTTCCCGCAAGAAAGTACATGGCCAATCCAATGACAGATATGATTCCAAGCGTGCTGATATCGGGCTGTAAGATAAGAAGGCCTCCCACTAGGCCGAACATTAAAACAAAAGGAAAGAACACACTTGCCCGCATCTTCTTTTCCTGGGTTCTTGAAGAAAGCCAGGCGGCTAAATACACGATAAACGCAATTTTCAGGGGTTCTGAGGGCTGGAATGAAAGAGAGCCGAGGTAAATCCATCGGTGAGCTCCTTTAATTGGCCCTCCCAATACCGGAAGAAAAACAAGCACAAGAAACAGAATGCACAAAAGAAGCGCGGGAAGACTGAATCGCTTTAAAACTTTCAAAGGAAGAAAATACGCAATGCTTCCGAGGATCAGTCCCGGAATCAGGCCGAATACGAGCTGGTGCAAAAAGAAATAAAAGCTGTTTCCGGTTCTTTCCAGAGAGAAAGAAGCTGAAACGCTTGCGAGGATTAGTATTCCGAATAGAACCAGAGCTGAGCTTATGATGAAAAGCGGGATATCAGGCTTTTTTATCCTTTCCATACAGTTTCACAAACTTCTTAAATTGCTCTCCCCTGTCTCTGTAATCTTTGAACATATTAAAGCTTGATGCAGCCGGAGAAAGCAGGCATATTGTTCCTTTCTTTGTGTGTTTGTAGCAAAGTTTCACAGCTTCTTTCATATCCTTTGCAAAGAAATACAGAGGCCGTTTTTTCATTGACCGAATAATCTTTTTCCCCGTGTCAGGGAAAAGGATTAATGTTTTAATATTGCTTTTTTCTATCCTCTTTGCGAGTTTCGCAGGGTTCACTCCCCTATCAAATCCTCCTGCAATTAAGGTACTGACTTTTTGACCTAAAGCATTCAGTGCCGCAATGGCGGCTTCTGGAATTGTCGCAAGAGAATCATTGTAGA
Organism: Candidatus Wildermuthbacteria bacterium; assembly: GCA_016177065.1. GTDB lineage: Bacteria > Patescibacteriota > Minisyncoccia > Minisyncoccales > UBA10102 > JACOVZ01. Next base: position 5,019 of record JACOVZ010000026.1, read on the forward strand.
ATGTAATGCCTTTGTATTTGCCTGCGGGTTCCAGCCTGTGGGGCAATGGCTTGAATGTGCGAATTGCCTGCTCAATGGTCTTCTCGTTGATTCCGAAGAGCTTTCCGATGATTCTTGCTGGCTCTGCAGAAGCTATCCATGGATGCAAAGAAGGCCTAAAAGCATACGGAAGCTTTTGAGCCTTTGAAAGCTTTGCGATTTTCAGAACCAAAGGATCTTTTGCGTTATACACCAGGAAGTCTGTTTCTTTCTGGTATTTTGCAATGTTTTCTTTGGAAGCGATATACTTCTTTAAGTTTCCGTGATGGTCTAAGTGTTCAGAATACAAATTCAGCAATACAGCAATATGCGGGCTTTCTGTGAGATTTTCCAGCTGGAAGCTTGAAAGCTCGTACACGAATACATCCTTGGGATTCTGGCGTTCCAAGAATGCAAGCACTGGTTTCCCAATGTTTCCGATAAGATGGGCCCTTACTCCCCCTTTCCTTAAAACTTCATAGATCAGAGAAGACGTGGTGCTTTTCCCTTTTGTGCCGGTTACGCCGATAACCATGCCTTCGCAGTTTTCAAGAAATATGTCTGTCTGAGAAGTGATTATCTGTCCTCTTTTCAAAAAAGGAGCAATGGTTTTCTGAGGAATCCCCGGAGACTTAATGATAACATCATACTCCCCTATCTTTTTAAGGTAATCCTTGCTGAGTTTTTGGTCTGCGATTCCGAACTTCTTTCCCGGGAATTTCTTTCGTAGAAACAAAAGAGTGTCCTTCCCTTCCCTTGCGAATCCCAGAATGAGGATTTTTTTGTTTTTGAGGTCAGACAGCTTCATTTCTTCTATAATATAGCATAAAGCTAAAATAAAAGAGAGGACCTCTAAATTGAAACCCTCTCTTATGAATACGCATATTTATTGAAAGAGCTAGGATGGGGAGAAAATCTCTACTTTTTCCCCTTGATCTTCAATCCTGACTATTTTTTTGAGGCCAGTATTGTATAGGGCCAACTGCGTTTTTGAAATTTTTTCAAGAAGCTCTTTCCCTTTCTTTATAGCCTCTTCATCACTTGGAGCTTCAAAATTCTTTTCAAAACCTCTATCACGACTTCTTAGGAGATCGGAGTTCACCCAATAATAAAATGCATACTTTTGCATGACCCCCCCTTTTTTGAAAATTGTGAATACAGTCTATATATTGCGCATTTTTTTGTCAAGAAACCGCAGAAAGCGAGAAGGAATGAAATGGTTTTTGTTCCATGACTTTAATATCTTGTCATCTTTTTTATTCTCCAGACAAAACGAAAGCGCGGCCTTGCTTTCTTTTATTGTGCCTACGCACTCAAAAGGCTTAAATTTTCTTTTGCCAGTGAGTTCTCCTAGCAAA
>JACOVZ010000027.1 GCA_016177065.1 Candidatus Wildermuthbacteria bacterium
AAAGACTTGGACGGTTCAATTGACACCACTGCTCTCACGGTTTAAAATGGAAGAATTCAAATAAGGGAGGTGTTCGTTGATAGGAAACCAGCCTGGACCAACTTTCTTTTCGTCGCCGCGAGAAGGAGAAACTCCGCAAAAAGTAAGGGTGGTACAAGGACCTTGCAGTGGGCTCACTGGCGAAGTCTTAGGCCAAAGCCAAAACGGGAAGATGATTGAAATCCACCCCTTCGGAGTTCCTAAATCGGTTGAATCACTTGGTTTCCCTCGTGAAGCACTGGAGCCAATTATAGAGTAATCAAAGTTCCCAGCTTCTTCCATGCCAAACCCCCACTCGTTCTTATCCGAGTGGGGGTGATTTTTTTATATGAGCCTCCCCTGTGGATAACTTGGCCGAGTCAAGGTTGAGTTATTTTTTGCCAATTAGTCAAACGCGCACTGCGCGGAAGAAGGATGCAATGTATCTCCTCCTTCAATAGAAACCTGAGAAACAGAGGGGCAGGTTCCGGTGATATAGAAGCCATACGCGTTATCTTTCAATAACAAGCTAGAACCTGAAACCGTAGAAAACAGTGAACGAATGCCCGAATTCAGACTGTTGTAAATTTCCACATTCTGAAGCTCAAGATTACTATGGTCTACATACAACACGCCCTCATCTATTCTATTCCCCCCATACTTCAAAACAGTATTCTGCAACACAGATCCAGTAGAAGTTGAAGAGAAATATAACCTCCTCCAGTTCGCCGTAGTATTCAATCCCTCAAACGAATCTCCCCCAACCGCATCATCGTTGACTGCTGTGAAAGTGATTTCTTTCTCTGCGGTGCCCTGTGCCAAAAGAATTCCGTTTACAACAAACCCTGGCAATGTTGAATATATTTTTGCGAATTTTATTATTACTCCCTCCTGGAGTGTTAATTTCTTCCCAGTATTTACGGTAAAATCGCCGACAATGTAAGGTATGGCGTCTGCCTGCCACGAAAGATCTGTGGTTGCAGTTCCGTCTGCAATAATACCATTATAAGTATTGCCGGAAGCGCTATTCCCGGAAACTGTTGCCGAAGAACTACTCAACTTAATTGGATATGTATTATTTGTGAATGTATTATTGGCAATCGTTGGCTTCCCGCTCGGGAACCTGTTCCAAATCCCAATATGATTATCGGAAAATATAGAGTTTGTAATTGTGGGATTCCCGCCTTCAATAAGAATGCCCGCGGCATCTGGATTGTTCGGTTCATTTGCGCCTGAAATAGTTGCTGAATCAATAATTGAATCTGAATTTTTTAAATAGATTTTTCGCATTGAATCTCCGCTTGTGATAGCAACGTTCTTTAAGGTAATACTGCTTCCGTCAACCATGAGAGAACGTCTTAATGGTTGGCTGCCGCATCCCGCCGCTCGCTCCACTGCAACATACTCCAGTTTGGAATTCTGGCTCGTAGAATTAAATGTCAAACCGCACCAAGAATTCCCTATTAAAGAATTTCTAAAGATAATCTGGTTTTCTAGAGTCCCTACTGCCTGAAGAGTCCCGTTGATAGTAAGGCTGGCGTGATTATTACCTTCAAAACGAATGATAACACCAGGATCTACAATCAATGTTTTATCCGTAGGTATGACTAAACTATCGGTCGTGTAGTAAGGGCTTCCTAAAATAGGTAGCGTCATGCTGGTGAACTCGTTGAAACGGAATACAAGCTCGGTGCTAGACGCCGATACGCTATTGTCTTGCTTAGGAGTACCATTTACAAAATTATTGCTCGCGTCTTTTGCGTTGTGCTTTATAAGATTATTGTCCGCCCAATTAGCGGTGCTCATACCTCCTCCGCTGGAATTTATGCGTTCCATGGAAACATAATCAGGACCTGCGCTGCCCGCAGGCCAGCTACTGTCTGTATTGCAAACTGTCTGGTCAATAAGATTTTCTTCTTCATCATACAAAGACAGAATCTCGCAATCTGTGTTTAAAAGCCCATTCCCAAAACTTACAGTGAGATTTGCAGTTTCTGTTGTAGGATTCTCATTGGTACGCTCAATAAGATAAAAACTTTGGGATTTTATTGTTCCGGAAAGCGAAATATCCGGGCCGCTTTTATCTGAAGATCTTAAGCTCCATCCCGCAAGATTAATAGACGAATCCGTCGTATCTAATAATTCAATCCACTCATCAGTTGGAGATGCTTTTGTTCCGGCCCAAGCAACCTCATTTATAACAATAGTTTTTGCAAGACTTACGCTCGTTGAAGCATTCACGCTCAGGCTCTCGTTTCCAGCCAAATCCTTTGCTGTGGCGGAAAAGATATATTCAACTCCGTCTTGCGCGGATAAGCTCACTGCAGAAACAGATGAAAGAAACCCTAGCTCTCCCACCGAACCTTGCTGCCAATCTTTCCAGGTATCGTTTTCTGAATACATAATGAAAACACCGTCTGCGCTTGGACTCACGGCGTATTGGATAGATACTCCATCAAGGCCGCTTGAAGAAACATTCTCAGATGAATCCGAAACAGACCATGCAAGGTTAAAATATAAACTCGCCTGGGTTGAGGCGAGTGTATTAAATGAAATCTGGGGCAGAGTGGAATCTTGCTCTTCTGCATACTCCTCATTTTCCTCATCATCTTCTTGGCTTGTTTGAGACGCTGGGTTTACAAGTTTGGGGCTGGGAATCTGAACTTGGAAATCTTCAGAATTATTATTCGTATCTTGATACGAACTCCCGTATTTTCTTCCCAAAGAAGAATCTGCGGATGGATTCAAAGCAGGAACTCCTTCATAATCTTGGACGTTCCCCCACCCCAGTTTATCAACAATATCCCCATTTGGGTCCTTCAGAGCCAGCGTATTGTTTTCTGCGAGAGAATGAGAAGTTAGAATATCCGCCTGATTCTCAAAACTTGATCCCTGCCTTGCGATAAGAAAATATCCGTGCGCTCCGATTTTCTTCGCAGAGAAAAGATTGCCGGAGGCAAAAGTGGAAAAACCAGACGCAGATTGAGTCTTTTTCTGCAAGTACCAATCCGTGAGATCTACTTCAGTATCATTTGGATTGTATAATTCAACAAACTCATCGGTCTTCGAAAAAATCCCCGCAGTTTGAACTTCTGTTATTAAAATTTTAGAGTAGACTTCTTCACCCTCCTCAATGATTGCTTGAGAAGATGAACTTCCTCCACCTCCGCCCCCGCCTCCACTCGTTGAAACAGAGACTTTTTGAAAAGAAACAAAGTTTGCGTCGCGAGCTGCCGCGCACGCAATATTCTGTTCTTTAATTTTCGCAAGAGTAGCTTCTCCAATTCCAGAAACTTTCTCCAGATCATCTACGCTAAAAAACAATTTTTGCCCCCTTAACTCAATAATGCTCTGAGCTTTTACTGACCCAATTCCCGTAAGTTCATCAAGAAGACCGGCATCTGCGGAGTTAATGTTAATTTGCCCGTCTCTGCATCCCTCAAAACCTACTCTATTCAAACCTGAATTCAAACTTGACTTAGTTAAGTTATCCACAACCCCTTCGTTCTTTAACTTAATTAAGTTTTGCGCAGGATCACTTGGTTTGTTCTTCCCAATCTGCGGCACCTCTGCCGCTTTTTGTTCTAAACTCTGCGTCTGCAACTGTTCTTCTTCGTCATTCGTAAAACTTGACTTAGTTGAGTTATCCACAGATATGGTTTTGCTTTCGCTGTTTTCTATTTCTTGATTATCTTGATTTAAAAAATCGTCGCTCACAACTATTGAAATCCCTATTTGTGTATCTTCTTTTTGGGATTGAGGAAGAAATGAGGTGATCTTTGCCTTCGTCGCCAAACTCACAGACTGTACTCTGTTTATTAATGATCCAAGCACATTTTTTACAGATGCAAAAAATGAGGGCTTTTCTTCTTTTTCTGCCAACGCTTGATTTGCCACGGCTTCTAACACAAGCCCTCTCATTTCTTGCGCAAATTGCCGCTTGCCTTCTTCGGTTACCCCGGCAGTAGTGGTATATGGCCCCCATTTATCCCAAAGCTCGGCAAACCTATCCTCAATACTTATGTCATTTTGGGTGGGTTTGCGAGTTAAAAAGGGATCAGTTTCTACGTTGAATCCCATTTCTATTTTTGCATCATCCCAAGCAGTTTCATGAGATTCATTATATCTGCGAGAATCAAAATATCTCCACAAACCATCGTATATAAGTACCTTTCTGAGATTATATATAGCTGTTAGGGCCTCGATGGCACCGCCCGTAATCTCAAAAGTGTTTAATGTAAGCGCTCCAATGGGACTTGTGATCTTTCCAGACATAATTCTTGGTAAATCAAATCCAACTCCCTTATAGTAATTAACCAAGCTTAATTTTCTATCTAATATGCTGTTGAAATAATCTGTTGATTGCTTTTTGTATCTCTGCGATATAACCATATCTATAAATTCCAATTCGTCTACCGTACTTAAAACAAGTAAGCCATACGTAACATCAGTAGTTGTTTCTCCCGTACTCAATGCAGTATTAAGGGCTGTTTTTAGGGTGCTTTCTGGAAGAACGGTATTTCCAAAAGTCTTAAGGGTGCCTAGAACAGTTTCAATTCTCCCTACATCCTCGCCTGTTAACTCAAATCTCTTTGCGAGAGCAAAACTCCCTGGCAAAACAAGTATAAGAAAGCATATCGTCAAAAAAAATAGCCTCCTATATTTCATAATAAAGCCACTCTAATGCTTACTTAATAATTGCTTACCAAATACCATTGGTAGCAATTTCTTGAATAGTTTTCTCATCATCTAATGATAAATAGAAATCGGAACCACCTCCGAAAATATAAAATACAGTATACGGATCGATAATCAATCCAGTACGAGTTGTAACAATAATTGAAAGCTTTTTTATTGGCACAGGTTCTTCCTGTACAATATCCACTCTAAATGAAAGATTCCTGCCGAATTTCTCCATAGCTTTTCGAGTAATCCCGGAACCCAATTCATCAACAAAGATATCTAATTCAAGATTATTAATAAGTCCATAATATTTTATCATCACCCCATTCCATTCTTTTCGCGCATCAAAACCTATCAACGACTCTGTAGAAACAATTTCTTTAAATTGAGCGTCGGGACTTGGCTCTATATCCACTGGAGTATCCTTATAGTCAATATTTCTTAATCCCCCCCATGCCTTAGGTACCCCAAACTCATACCCATCTATTTTGTTCACCACTCTGTATTGATCCCCAATTAAACTTTTTGTCACTTTCACTCCTTCAGGAAGACTTTTATTCAACTCCCTCACGTCTTTTTGGTTGTTCCACAAAAAAATCCCTCCGCCCAAAACAAGCAGAAGGATTAATAGTGCCGCAAAGATTTTTTTATCTATACTGCCTAAAATAGCCACCCTTTTATTATACAAGCTGGCCAACAACCCCTGCAATACTTCCCCTGTGGATAACTTGGCTAAACCAAGGATGAGTTATTTCTTGCTGAGGGTGAAGGCTTGGTAGGCAAGATATCCGGCAACAAGGAGGCCTAACCAGCTTAGCCAAAGAGGCGCTGCCCATCCTCCAATGATTGCATTCCATCCAAACACAGCTCTTGCAAGATGCAGGAGCGATATCACAAGAAAAATTGCTCCCGCTGCTGAAAGAAAAGTCTTTTGATTCATCATATTTTTGAACAACTTAACTAAGTCAAGTTTTACTTGGCTGCGACCTTTGAGAGATTTGAGGAGTTTGATTTCGTGGACACAGAAAGAGATTGAATGACAATCTCTCCGTCTTTCACGTCAACAACAGCCCTGCTGCCAGCCTTTACTTCCCCTGTCACAACCTTTAAGGCAAGAGGATCAAGAACCTTTCTCTGAATCACTCTCTTTAACGGCCTTGCTCCCAAGTTCGGGTCAAATCCCTTCTCAGCGAGAAGTTCCTTTGCGGAATCTTTTGCGTGAAGAGTTATTTCCTGGGGCGCCAATCGCTGAACAACCTTCGCAAGCTCAAGCTCCACGATCTTCTTGATCTCTGGTTTCCCAAGGTAGTTAAAGATGATGATCTCGTCTATTCTGTTTAGAAACTCCGGGCGGAACTCCTCTTTTAACGCAAGAGATACCCTTTCTTTGATTGATTCTCGCTTCTCTTCTATTTCTTTCCGGGGCTGGGAAAACCCAAGGGGGTTCATTTCCGCAATGAACTGAGACCCCACGTTGGAAGTCATGATAATAATGGAGTTCTTGAACGACACGATTCTTCCTTTGGCGTCTGTGAGCCTTCCGTCTTCCAGGACCTGAAGAAGGATGTTGAACGTTTCAGGATGCGCTTTTTCAATTTCATCAAGCAAAATGACGCTGTAGGGCCTGTGTCTCACCTTCTCGGTAAGCTGGCCTCCCTCTTCATACCCCACGTATCCCGGAGGAGATCCTATCATTTTTGAAACCGTGTGGCGCTCCATGTATTCAGACATATCCAGACGGATCATGGCGTTCTCGTCATTAAACAAGAATCCGGCCAAAGCTCTTGCGGTCTCAGTTTTCCCTACGCCCGTGGGACCCAGGAAAAGAAACGATCCCAAAGGACGGTTCGGCTCAGACAGCCCCGCTCTGTTCCTGCGTATGGCGTTTGAAATGGCTTTCAAGGATTCATCCTGCCCCACCACTCTCTTTTGCAGGACTTCTTCCATTTTTTCCAGCTTCTTTGCCTCTTCTTCCATGAGGCGGTTGGCTGGAATCCCGGTCCACCTTGAAACTACTCTGGCGACGTCTTCCTCCCCCACCTCTCCTCGCACCATGGGCTTGGTCTTCTGGAATCTCGCAAGGCTCTTTTCTTTGTCTCTCAATTTCTTCAAAAGCTCGGGTAATGTCCCGTATTTCAGTTCCGCGACTTTCTGGAGATTTCCTCCAACCTGCTCCCGTTCAATCTGGAACTTTATTGCTTCAATATCTTTTTTCAATTCCTTGATTGCTTTAGCAACGTCTTTTTCAGCGTTCCATTTTACTTCAATAGTCCCTGCTTTTTCCTGAAGGTCCGCAAGCTCGCTTACAATGGCTTTCACTCTTTTCTCCTTGCCTTTTTCGCTTACAAGGGCGGCCTTTTCAATCTCAAGCTTCTGGATGTCCAGTTTTAGCGTATCAAGTTCGGGCGGAGCTGATTCCATGTCCAAACGCATGGAACTCATGGCCTCATCCATAAGATCAACTGCTTTGTCTGGCAGAAAACGGTCAGTAATGTACCGGGCCGCGAGATTCGCTGCCGCAACTAAAGCGGAATCCGTAATTTTCACTCCGTGGTGCAATTCATACTTTTCTTTAATGCCCCGCAGAATGGTAATGGCGTCTTCAATAGAGGGCTCTGCTACCAAAATGGGCTGGAACCTTCGTTCCAAAGCAGGGTCCTTTTCAATGTATTTCTGGTATTCTTTGAGCGTTGTTGCTCCAATGGCGCGAAGTTCCCCTCTTGCCAATGCGGGCTTTAAAAGATTGGAGGCGTCAATGGCTCCTTCAGCGGCTCCCGCCCCAACCAATGTATGGAGCTCGTCTATGAATAAAAGATACCTGCCTCCCGAGCGTTCAAGCTCTTTTAGCAGGGCTTTGATCCTGTCTTCAAATTCTCCCCTGTATTTTGTTCCAGCAACCAAAGCTCCCAAATCCAGGCCAATAATCTCCTTGTCTTTCAGAGATTCCGGCACTTCTGCTTTAATAATTTTTTGCGCCAAGCCTTCAACGATCGCGGTCTTTCCGACTCCTGCTTCTCCAATAAGAACAGGGTTGTTCTTGGTGCGCCTTGAGAGAACCTGCATTAACCTGCGGATTTCATTTTCCCTTCCGATCACGGGATCAAGCTTCCCTTCTCTCGCAAGCCTGGTAAGGTTTCTGGCGTATTTTTCAATAACCTGGTATTTGCTCTCGGGGCTCGGGTCTGTAATTCTGATGCCTCCCCGAATTTCAGCCAGAATCTTTAGCGCAGTTTCGTAATCCAGCTTCCCGAACTCCATGGTCGCTGAGCTTGAACCCTGCATGAAATTGGTTTTCTCCAAAAGATCCTTTGCCTTGCCCTGAGAATCCAAAAGCGAAAGGAACAAATGCTCAACTGAAATATATTCGTCTCCCATTTTAATTGACTCCTGGCGCGCTCTCTCCAACACCTTTGCCAGGTCCTGAGTGAGATAAAACTGGCCAAAAGCGCTCGGAGGGGTTGCAACCACGGGAAGGCGCTCCAAAGAAGAAGCGACTCTTTTTTTCAATCCTTCAATATCAGCTCCGATTTTCTGGAGCAATGTCAAGACAACGCTTTCGTCCTGGGAAAGCAAAGCAAACAGCAAATGGAGGGCATCCACCTGCTGCTGGCCTCTTTCCTGCGCATTGTTCTGGGCCTGAAACAAGGCGTCCTGAGCTTTGTGGGTAAAGTTTCCGCCGTTCATATTCTCTTTTTAGCGCAAAACAAACGAAAAATCAAGACTACTCTTCCCGTTCTCCGAGCACTGCCTGAAGCATGAGCTCTTCAGTTCCCCTAAGCACTTTTATTGAAACCGTATCGTTGGGTTTGTATTTCTGAATAAGTTTTGCCAATGCGTTATCTGCGGTAATCTTTTCTCCATTAAACTCAAGGATAATATCTCCCTCTTTGATCCCCGCTTTGTCTGCCGCAGAATCCGGGGTGACTGCCTGCTCTCCTTTGCTTCCCTTTTCAACCAAAGCTCCGTAATCAACAGAAAGGCTCTTTTCTTTTTTCAAGGCATCTGTCACAAGCGAATACCGCACGCCAAGGAACGGGTACACGATCTTGCCAATATCCTTAATCTGCTCAATATCCCGTTTTGCCTTGTTAATGGGAATCGCAAATCCAATGCTCTGGGCATCAGTCACGGTTGCCGTGTTAATGCCAACCACTTCTCCCGCAAGATTCAGCAAAGGCCCTCCCGAATTGCCTTTGTTAATGGCGGCGTCTGTCTGGATAACGTCTTCAATGGTTTCAACAAAATCATTGCCTCCTGAAGCAGTAATGGTTCTGCCTAAGCCTGAAATAACTCCCACTGATACGGTGTTGCGGAACTCTCCAAGCGAATTTCCAATGGCAATCACAGTCTGCCCTATCTGGAGAATATCAGAATTCCCTATGCTCACAAAAGGAAAATCCTTCTGCGTGAAAGCCCCCTGCTGGTCTACAATCTTTTCCTGGTCTATCTTAAGAACCGCAAGATCCTGCACGGGATCCTTTGCAAGAACTTTTGCCGGATACTTCTTCCCGTCATTGGTAAACACGGTGTACTCTGCTTGGTCATCAAGCACCACGTGCTTATTGGTAAGCACCAGACCGTCTGCTGAAACAATAAACCCGGAACCTCCCCCAACCTCTTTCTTCTCAGTTCCCTTTTGTCTGGTTTGCGGAACCTGGAACTGAAACGGAGAATCCGGACCGAAGAATTCCTGGAAAGGATAGGTGTAGTACTGTTCCAAAATGGGCACGTCTTTTGTGATGATAATGCTCACCACAGCCGGAGAAACGTTTTTAACCGCGTCAATGATCTTTTGCTCTTGCGTAGTCTGAGGAACATACTGCTGGGATTCTTCTGCAGAAACTGCGTCCCGATTCTTGATCATTTTCTGAATCTCGTAATATGCCACTCCTCCGCCGACAGCGCCGAACAATGCCCCCAAAAGGGAAGAAATGACAGCCGCGGCGAAAATCACGCGCACATTCTTTCTTTTCCAGTACTTTTTGATTTTGAGCTTTAATTCTTCTACGGTCATGGCGATATTATACATCTTGCCTGCGGAGCTTTTCAACTAGGGGGGCAAGCGTCTTGAGAAACCTCTCAACCTCCTCGGCTTTCGTGTATTTCCCAAGCGTAATTCTGATTGCGCTTGCAGCTTCTTCTAGTTTTAACCCTAAAGCCAAAAGCACTCTTGAGGGTTCCTGCGTTTTTTCAGAGCAAGCAGATCCGGTAGACACCGCAATGCCTTTTTCATCAAGAGCAAGCAAAAGATCCTTGCCCTCAACCCCCTGAAACCTCAAATGGACGTTATTCTCAAGGCGCTTCGTTTTTGATCCCGTAAGAAAACTGTTTGGAATCCTGGAGAGAGCGCCTTTGATGAGCTTATCTCTGAGCTGACGAATCCTGATGTTGGCAATATGCGTGCGGGGATTCTGAATTTCTTCCAAAGCCCTGCCCATGCCCACAATTGCGGCAACGTTTTCAGTGCCAGACCTGAAACCCTGCTCCTGCCCGCCCCCTAAAATCAAAGAATTCAAAGATACTCCTTCCTTTATGTATAATGTGCCTGCTCCTTTTGGCCCGTAGACTTTATGCGAGCTCAAGGTAAGCAAGTCTGCGTTCAGCTTTTGAACATTGCAGTCTAGAAACTGGGCCGCCTGCACAGCGTCTGTATGAAACACAGCCTTAAGGCTTGGATTCTTCTCCTTTAATTCTTTGATGCCCTGCCCTATTTCCGCGATTGGCTGTATGGTCCCAATTTCGCTGTTTGCATACATGATAGAAACTAAAACAGTATTCGCCTTCAAGGATTTTACAACATCTTCTGCTTTCACGAATCCTTCTGAATCTGAGCTTATGTATGTTGCTTCAATCTTGCCTTCCTGCTCCAACTCCTGAATTGGGGCAAGCACTGATTCATGCTCAATCAAAGATGTTATGATATGAGGCTTCCCTTTTATTTGGGCGTTCTCCGCAATGCCCCGTATCGCAAGATTGTTTGCCTCTGTCGCAGAGCTTGTAAACACGACTTCCAAGGGCTTTGAGTTGAGAAATCTCGCAACCTTCTCTCTTGACTGCTCTATGGCGGCTCTGGCCTTTTGCCCGAAAGAATGCAAAGAGGAAGGATTTCCGAATTCCTTTTTAAGATAGGGCATCATTTCCTTCAGCACCTTGGGATCCAGAGGAGTTGAGGCCGCGTAATCAAGATAAATCTTTTTTTTCATGGATTCAGCGGATTTCCTTGTATGAAGTTTCCTTTGATTTGCCTGTTAAAAAAAACCAGGA
>JACOVZ010000028.1 GCA_016177065.1 Candidatus Wildermuthbacteria bacterium
CTTGTACAAAGGATCATCCGCAGTCCAGCACTTCATATACACCCCGACAACATGAAAACCATCTCTCTTCAAAAGAGCTGCTGCGACTGAAGAATCAACGCCTCCAGACATTGCGACAAAAACTTTTACCTTCTTCTTTGGCATATGAGAGTTATACTACGGAAAACTCCATATTTCAATCTTTATGTCAAAGAAAAATCGGCAATACCTTATGAGATATTGCCGATCCTGAAAGAGAAACTATCGTATCCTGTATATTCCGCGAAAGACATCTGAATCCAAGAAACTCTCAAGCGGCTCCTCCACTATAGTCCCTGCATCAACAGACGAATGGATTACAGTACCCTGACAGGAAACAATTCCCACGTGCCCTACTCCTTGTACTGCTCTCTTGGCATCAAAGTAGCCCCCATTATTCCATTTCCCTTTGGTGAATATGAGGCAATATCCGTCTTGGGCTTCGTGAGACTCCGCAAGATTCCCGGCATACAACTGGCCCAAAAGAGTTTGCGGAACCTGGATCCCGCACCGCTCAAACGCCCAGGAAACGAGAACATAGCAATTGACTACCATTGGCGGCCTGCAATGCTCCTCCCAGAAAGCATGCTTTGAGATTCCTATCCATGGATATGCAACATCCGCAGGATTCATTTTCTCCTCCTTGCAAAAGAGCTGTGTATGAAAACTGCCCAAGCAGGGCAGATTCCAAGGTTTTGAACGCTCAAAATCTACCCTCTCAAGCACAGAGAAAGAGATACTCATCAAAACTAGACCAGGTTTTCATGCGCTCTTTTAAAAGCATAGAAATAGCATCATGAATATCTATCTGCAACCGTGGAAGCCGCAAATGATTCCGGCTTTATCTTCGGCTCAAATCCATTGCCCCGTATGAGGCCTGTCACTTCTTTAATCATGCTTCTTGTGGGGCCGTTCTCTCCAATGTCTGCATGAATGTATTGAAATTCGTATGAGATTTCAGGGCTTTTCTTTTTCATCATGTCTTTGAAAGAATCCCGCAAGTGCAAAGCAAGCTGGCAGGATAAAAATACCTCCTGCAGGATTCTCTGATGAAGATTGTAGAATTTTTGCTGGGAGTAGTGGATTCTCTTTAAAAAGAACCTTCCTCCTCCGAGCTTCCTCCATACGAGAACAACCACCGGAAAGAAGGGGTCTTCGGTAGCGCTTGAATCGCACCCAACAATGACCTCGTACTGGTATTCTGGTTTCTCCTTCATGTAGTTTTGGATCTCGTCCAAAACCTCGGGAAGCTTCAGGTTCCCTTTTGTGGGGTTGTAAAATGGGCCGTCAAGAAATATTTCCATGCGGCTTTCACCTTACGCCAATTCTGCCTTTTTAGCAAGAGCAACAAAACCTTTGTTGTCCAGCGAAGCTGCTCCCACCAAAGCTCCCTGAAAGCCAACCTTGAGGAATTTCCCAATGTTCTCTTGATTCACGCTTCCGCCGTAAATAATGCGCGTTTTCTCTGCGGTTTCTTTTCCAAAAGCAGAAGCAAGGGCTTCTTTCATGCCTTCCATGATGGTCCTGGCATGTTCCGGATCTTCGGATTTTGCTCCTTTCTGCGTGCTAATCGCCCATTCAGGCTCATACGCAAACACAATTTTTGAAATCTCCTGAGCGTCAAAGGCTTGGAGCATATCCTGGAATTCTTTTTCTGCGCTTTGCCCAATGCACACCACTGGAATTAACCCTATTTCCAGACATGCCTTGGCTTTGCTCTGAACCATTTCTGCTGTTTCTTTAAGATTCCTCCTTCTTTCTGAATGTCCGAGGATCACATGGCTGCAGCCCAGATTCTTGAGCATTGCAGGGGAAATTTCTCCGGTATACGGGCCTTCCTGCTCCCAAAAGCAATCCTGAGCCCCTATAAACACATTTAAAGAAGGCAAAAGCTGAGGAACATACACAAAAGGCGGGCACAGAACAACCTCAATGTTCAATCCCTTTAATTCGTTCTGAACAGAAAGAGCCAAATCAAAAGCCTCCTTTGAATTACTTGGATTCATCTTCCAATTCGCAATGATCAGAGGTTTCATTCGTTCTTTTCCTTTTCCTGATTATTCAAAATATGCCTCAGTATCCACCATACCAAACATAGAAGGAGAATAAAAGCGATGAGCCAGTCAAACTTTTTGAACAAGGGCTCCAGCAGCTTCCAATTCTCCCCTGCTTTAACTCCAATAAAGGTCAGGAAAAAACTCCAGATCAAAGATCCTGCCATTGTGTACAAAGAAAACTTCCAGATATTCATGCGAGAAACCCCTGCTGGAAAAGATATGAAGGTCCGCACAATAGGCAGAAGCCTTGCAAGGAAAATGGCAAAGGACCCGTGCTTCTTGAAAAACCCATCCGCAAAGTCCAGGTCAGAGTTCTTCATGAAGAAAAACTTTCCGAAACGAGAAAGAAACGGACGCCCCCCGAAGAATCCAAGATAGTATGAAACAAGGGAACCTATGAGATTCCCAACAGCCCCCCAGAACACCACGAGCCAAAACCTAAGTTCCCCCTGAGAAACAAGATACCCCGCAAAAGGCATGATAATCTCGGACGGAATCGGAATGTTTGCGCTTTCCAGCGCCATTAAAAAAGCAATCCCAAGATATTTCGTTGTGCTAATGACAGAAATTACAACCGACACTCCCCACTCTAAAATCGCTTCCATACTTGTAAATTCTATCATTCTTTTTTAGAAAAAGAAAAAGGGTGCCTCATGAGGCGCCCTTTTTTTCGACTACTTCGCGCTCGGCCTTGATTCTCTGAAAAGCATCAAGGATTACCTGGGCATTGTCAAGATTCTCTTGTGCTCGCTTGATTACATCATCTAACTCTGCGTCAGAAAGCTCCCCAAGAGGTTTCTTTTCATTGTTGTCTACATGGGCTGTCTCGGAACGAACTTTCTCAAGAGTAATGCCTAAGCTATCCAGTACGCTAGCCGCAACACCTTCGCCCTCTCTTATTAAACCAATGAGCAAGTGCCCTGTACTAATGTAACGGCGATCCACCCTGCGTGCTTCCTCGGTTGCAAGCTCAATCACCTTCTTGGCTCTTTGAGTCCATTCAAACTCGCCGATGAATGCCTGCTCACCGATGCTTAGGATAAAATCCACAGCCGAACGAACCTTCTCAGACTCAACCCCAAGGTTGGATAAAACCTTTGTCGCCACGCCGTCCACCACACCAATAAGCCCAAGAATGATATGCTCAGTACCTATATACGTGTGATTACGGCGTCTTGCTTCTTCTTGAGCTAATGACAAGACACGTCGTGCCTTTTCTGAAAATTCTTTACCGTTAAATAACACGGAAACCTCCTTGTGGTTCGCCACTCAAAAAATTTTGTACCAAATTCTTCTTACCATAATATTCTTATTCTGTCAATACTTCAGGACTGTTCTCCATAATGGCAATGGTATCTTCAACATGGCATGATAGAGATCCGTCCCTGGTTAAGAATCCCTGCTTGTCGCTTGACTGCTTCAGCTTCCAGTCTCCTGCAGTCACCATAGGTTCAATGCAAATAACCATGCCTTCTTTGAGTTCTTCTCCCTTGTGGCGCTTGCCGTAGTTTGGAATCTGAGGGTCTTCATGCAATTGTTTTCCAATACCATGGCCGCACAAATCGCGCACCACGTTGTATCCCTGGCTTTCCACGTACCGCTGAATCGTATTCCCAATGTCTTCGGTGGTGTTTCCGGCTTTTGCCTTTTTCAATCCAAACTTCATTGCCTTTTTGGTTACGCGAATCAATCGCTGGGCCTCAAAACTAATCTTGCCTACGCCAAAAGTGCGGGCCATATCTAGATAGAATCCCTGCCAGATGAGACCAATATCCAAGGTTAGAATATCGCCTTCCTTGAGCACTCTTGAGGAAGGAATAGCATGGACAACTTCGTCGTTTACTGACGCGCACACAACTCCTGGAAATTTTTCATAGCCCTTAAATGCAGCCTGAGCTCCTGATTTTTCAATGAGGGTTTCCGCAATCTCATCAAGCTTCTTGGTTGTGATTCCGGGCCTTACCGATTTTTGGAGCTCCTGCAGAACAGAGGCAAGCTTTCTTCCTCCTTCTCTCATCACTGCGATATCTTCCGGGCTTTTCAGGGAAATCATTGCTCTTGAAGAACATGCAAAATATCCGAGAATACGTCTGCAACCGGCTGGTTCCCATTGATCTCTTTGAAGAAAAATCCGCCTTTTTTGAAGTATTCAATAAGAGGAAATGTCCGCTCGCGGTATTCCTTGAACCTAACTTTGATGGTTTCAGGATCATCAAGCCCCTCTCTTTTTTGGAGCAAAGACCCGTCAAGAGGGCACAGCGTAAGATTTTCTGTTTCTTTTGAATAGAGTATAGGATGCCTCATCAAGGAGCAAAGCCTCCGATGGGAATTGCGGAACAAAGATTCTTTCTCGCTCACCTTAATTTCTATGATGCGGATGTTTTCCTTGCCATACAGATTCTCAAATAAAGGCATTTCTTCTTTTCCTTCGTGTATTGTTCTCGGAGACCCTGCCAGCAGCAGGCTCTTTTGCTGGTGAAACAGGTTTTGGATTTTTTCTTTCATAAGGGCTGTCACAAACGGAGGACTATTCAGCATTCCTGTCTGCCAAAGCTTTTTCTCATCAAGCAAAAAATACTTCTTTCCCTCTGCTTCCATGTATTCGCCTTCCTTTGCGTTCCAAAACTTCTCCTCCAGGATTTTGGAGGTTTCAATATAGGTAAGGTTGAGTTTGTCTGAAAGAAGCTCAGCCTGAGTTCCCTTTCCTGCCCCGGGAGAACCCATGAGAATAAGCACAGAGACTTTAGAATTCATCATAATCTCTCATCTGAAGCTGAGATCGGATCTGGCGCATTGTTTCCAGCACAACGCTCACCACAATAAGCAATGACGTGCCTCCGACAAGGAATTGAAACGTGGCAACACGCGTGAGCGCCTGGATAATCGTGGGGAGCAATGCGATGCTTCCCAGGAACACGGCTCCAAGAATCAGAATGCGGTTCACAATGAACGCAAGGTACTGAGTCGTGGAAGGGCCGGGCCTCACTCCGAGAATAAATCCTCCTGCTTTTTGAAGGTTTGACGAAATGGTTTTCGGATCAAATGTCACTGCGGTGTAAAAATAGGTAAAGACGACTATGAGAATGAAATACGCAACGCCGTAGGCCCACTGGTTAGTGAAGAACCCGCTCACGCTATTGGCAATGGATCCGACAATGCCTGTTGATTGCTGGAAGAAACTTGCTATCATGCCGGGAAACGTAAGAATGGAAAGAGCGAAAATGATGGGGATGACTCCGGCCGGGTTCACAGACAAAGGCAGATAGGTTGAAACTCCTCCGTATATTTTATTTCCCCTTACGCGCTTGGTGTAGGATACCGGGATATTCCTCCTGGACTCTGTGATGAACACCACTCCCGTAATGATGGCCAGGGCCATTGCAAAAAACAGAAGATAGGAAGCAATGTTCGCAGTATCCCATGTGAGAAACAGCTGTCTTGCATTGTTGGGAAACGCGGTGACAATGCCTGCGAAAATAAGGAGCGACACTCCGTTTCCAATCCCCTTTTCCGTGATCAATTCTCCCAGCCATACAAGGATCATGGATCCCGCAGTTATGGTGATAAGAGCCGTGAAATGCGACATAGGGGAAAGATCCGAAATAATGCCCTGGCGCAAAAGAAGCGTTAGGAATGCGTATCCCTGAATGAACGCGAAAGGCACGGTGAGCATTCTTCCATACTGATTGAATTTCTGGCGGCCTGCTTCCCCTTCTTCTTTATACATCTTTTCCAAGGCCGGAAATATCATAGTCAGAAGCTGCATGACAATGGTTGCCGTAATGAAAGGGCCAAGCCCGAGCATGGCTATGGAAAGATTGTCCAGAGATCCTCCCGTAAAGAGATTCAGGAGGCCGAATAACTGGTTGGAAGCGAAGAATTCTTTGATCCTTTCAGCGCTGATTCCCGGAGTCGGGATGTTCGCCATGACGCGGAACACCAAAAAGACGCCCAAAACAAAGAAAATCTTAGCTCTAAGATCTGAAATCTTCAGCACCTTCCAAATTGTTTCAAGCCATTTCATGGGTGGTTATATGACGGATCCTCCCGCCTTTTCAACTGCCGCTTTAACGCTTTTTGAAACAGCGCATCCTTCTATTGTCAAGGCCTTTGTAAGCTCTCCCTGGCCCAAGATCTTCACCTCAGGCTTCTTCCCCTTTATTGTACGCACAAGTTTATGTTCAAGCAATGCCTCAGGATTCACGCGGTCTCCGGACTTGAACGCTTTCTCAATTCTCTGAAGACTTACAATAACAGAGGCAGATCCGACTCCCTGGAAACGGTATCCCCGTAATTTGGGATAGCGCTTGAGCACTTCCCTTGTTCTTGGCTGGGAAGATCCCAGTTTTCCAATGCCAAAGCCAGAGGACATTCCCTTTTTTCCCCCTCTCCCAATCCTCTTTCTTCTATGCTTTTTGTGCGTCGGATTCAATTCGTGCAGCTGCATGGATTTTGAGTTTCTGCAAGGCGGCGATAACTGCCATTGCGTTGTTTATCTTGTTATGCGTGGAAGACACAAACTTTCCTGAAATGTTCTTGATTCCTGCCATCTGGCAGATAATGCGAACCGGCCCTCCGGCAACCAGCCCCCTTCCTTTCACCTGGGGCTTTAAAATAACATGGGAAGGGCCGAACTGCGCCCGCACCTCGTGCGGAATCGTTTCATTCTCCACCGGAACTGAAATGAGGCGCTTTTTCATCTGCCGCGTCGCTTTTTCTATCGCCTGCGCAACATCGCTCCCCTTGCCGATTCCAATGCCAACCTTTCCCTTGCGGTCTCCTCCAATGACAGCGGCCCTGAAACTCATGTGCTTTCCTCCGGCCGCCACTCTCGTGACTCTTGCGATTTCAATGACTTTGGAGTCAAAATCGTCTTTCGGCTGCCTTCTTTGGTATGATGGTCTGTCTCTCATAATGTTTAAAATTGCAAACCTCCTTCTCTTGCTCCATTAGCAGCAGCTTTTACGCTGCCGTGGTAGGCATACCCTCCTCTGTCAAACACGACCTTTGAGATCCCCAGTTTTCCAGCTTTCTTGGCCATCATGATTCCAAGCTCTTTTGCCTTTTCCATTCTTTTCATTTTCTTTCCTGTAAGCTCCTTGTCTGAAACCGCGGCCAAGGTTTTTCTTGCACTCTCATCAATAAGCTGGAGCAAAAGGTGCCTGTTGGATCTGAACACAGCCAAACGCGGCCTGTCAGAAACAGCTCGTATTCTTGAACGCGTCCTCTGTTCTCTTTTTGTGCGTAATGCTCTAGAATTCATAGTATTTATTTGGCTGCTCCAGCTCCTCCCGCGGCAGTTGCAGCAGCTCTCTTTCCAAGCTTCCTGCGAACATACTCTCCTTGATATTTAATCCCCTTGCCTTTGTATGGCTCCACAGGCTTTGAGCGCCGAATGCGGGCTGAAAACTGCCCTACTGTTTCTTTTTCAATGCCTGAAACCGTTATCACGTTCTTCTCTACTTTCACCTGTATCCCAGACGGTATTTCAAGCTTCAGGGGGTTAGTAAACCCAATGGTTAAGACCAGTATGTTCCCTTCCACGTTTGCCTTGTATCCCACCCCTTCAATTTCCAGTTTCTTCAAGTATCCCTCTCTTACTCCTCCCACCATATTCTCAATCAGCTGGCGCTCAGTTCCCCACATAGATCTCATGGGTTTCGTAAGCTCCCCGGCCTTTGGATTCACTGAAAGCTCCTGATTCTCGCACACAACTTCCATGTCAGGATGCAGCGTTAAGCTCAGCTCCCCTTTGGGGCCTTTCACAGTGATTCTCTGCCCTTCAATCTGAACCTGGACGTCCTGCGGTATTGCAATGTGTTTTTTTCCTATTCGCGACATATGATTACCATATTTCACACAATAATTCTCCTCCTATATTCTGCTTCCTCGCATCTTTGTCGGTCATTAACCCCTTGGACGTTGAAACGATTGCGCATCCAAGCCCGGCCTTCACTTTCTTCAATCCGCTGCTCATCACATAGATCCTCTGCCCCGGCTTTGACACGCGCCTCAGCCCCGCAATCTTGGACTGCTTATCTTCATATTTGATCGCCACGACGATATCCTTCCTCGCTCTTCTTCCTTTCAGCTCCACGGAGCTTATGAATCCCTCCCGTTCCATGATCTTTGCAATCTCATGCTTGATTTTAGAGAACGGAAACTCTGCCGTGGGTTTCTGCACGTTTGCGGCATTCCGTATTCTTGTAAGCATGTCTGCGATTGGATCTACCATAGTGAGTGTAGTGAACTACCAGCTGCTCTTTTTAACTCCGGGTATCAATCCTTCATTTGCCATTTCCCTGAAGCACATTCTGCACAAGTCAAAATCCCTCATATACCCCCGCTTCTTGCCGCATCGGAAACATCTCCTCATTGCTCTGGAGGAAAACTTGGGTTTTCTTTTTGCTTTCGCGATTTGTCCTATAGTTGCCATATTATTGAATGGGGAATCCAAGCAATTTGAATAATTCTCTGCCCTGCTCTCTGTTCTTGGAATTCGCGGTAAGGGTTATCTCAAGCCCGAACGTATGACGCACCTTGTCTAAAGGAACTTCAATGAAGAATACGTGCTCTTTTATTCCTATAGATAAATTTCCGTTTTTGTCAAAGGATGCTGCTGGAATGCCCCTGAAATCGCGGGACCTCGGAAGCACAATGTTCACCAATCTGTCCGCAAAGTCATACATCCTTTTTCCTCTGAGGGTTACCTTGGCTCCAATTGCTATTCCTTGGCGAAGCTTGAATCCCGAAATAGACTTCTTGGATCTGGTCATGGCAGGCTTTTGCCCGGTCAGAAGA
Organism: Candidatus Wildermuthbacteria bacterium; assembly: GCA_016177065.1. Taxonomy (GTDB): domain Bacteria; phylum Patescibacteriota; class Minisyncoccia; order Minisyncoccales; family UBA10102; genus JACOVZ01. Next base: position 8,877 of record JACOVZ010000028.1, read on the forward strand.
CTCAAATCCCTTGTAATGTCCTCAAGGATTTTTTTCAGATCTTCTCCGGTTTTTCCCGCAATGGCTTTTCCGAATCCCGTGTTCACCACAATCTTAACCAGGCGAGGAACAGCGAGAGCGTTCTTGTATCCGAATTTCTGCATCATGGCAGGCACTGCCTGTTTTTTGTATCGTTCTTGGAGCGTCATAGGGCGGTACGGCATGTTACGCAAATTCTTATTTTCTTTTCCCCTTCAACCTTATACCCGAGGCGCACTCCCTTGCCGCAGCTTGGGCACAACATTTCAACATTGGATATGTGCAAAGAAGAAGGCTGTTCAATGGTCTGCCCCTTTTCCCCTCCTTTTTTGGGCTTTACGTGCTTCTTGCGCATAAGCACGCCTTCAACCAAAACTCTTTGGGTCTTTGGAAAAACTCTCAGCACTTTTCCCTTTTTCCCCCTGTCTTTTCCCGCTACCACCAGCACATTGTCTCCTTTGATGATTTTCATAATACTTCAGGCGCCAGGCCGATAATCGTCCCGAATCCCATATCTTTCAATTCCCTTGGAAGAGGCCCGAATATTCTCCCTCCCTTGGGCTCTTTTCCGGTTTCCAGAATAACGGCCGCGTTTTCGTCAAAGCGTATGAAAGACCCGTCTGCCCTGCGAAAGGGGGCTCTTTGGCGCACAATGACGGCTTTGACCACATCGTGCTTTTTGACAAGCTTTCTAGGATCTGCGGTTTTCACAGTGGCAACGATGATATCTCCAATGGAGCCAGTGCGGTGGTGCGAACCCCCCATCACGTGGAAGCACTGGATGACTTTCGCCCCCGTATTGTCTGCGACATTGAGCATTGAACGAAGCTGTATCATATCTTTGAAATTACGCGCCATCTCTTGTCTCGCGACATGGGACGGGTTTCTTCAATAATCACCGTGTCTCCAACTTTGAATTCCGGGGTTTCCTGATGCGCCTTGTATCTCTTGGATGTCCAAAATCTCCTCTTGTATTTAGGATGCTCCTTTAAGGTCCGAACCTCCACCACAACGGTCTTTGCCATCTTGTCAGACACTATTGTTCCTGTAAGTTTCTTTTTTGGCATATTATTTCAATCCCTGGCGCATAATCGTTAGAATTTGCGCAATGGTTTTCCTGGTCTCGCGTATCTCTCTCACGTCTTTCAGCTTTCCGGCAGCAGCCTCAAAGCGAAGCTGGCGAAGCTTGCCTCGCAGTTCTAAAGCGAGATTCGCCAACTCCTCTTTTGACTTCATTTTTAATTCTGCCGGTTTCATGCTTTCTTTATTATTTTCATGCGGAGCGGAATCTTGGATGAGGCCTCTTTCAAGGCTGCAATGGCCTGGTCTTCCGGGATTCCTTCTACTTCAAAAATGATTCGCCCCGGCCTGATGGGGAACACATAATGGTCAACAGCGCCTTTCCCTCCGCCCAATGGAGTTTCGGGGCCCTTGGTTGTCACGGGCTTATCCGGGAATATCCTGACCCAGACCCTTCCTCCTTTCTTCAAGTAGCGGATAATGGTTCTCCGCGCCGCTTCCAGCTGCCTTGCTGAAACCCATAAGCTTCCCAAGGACTTCAAGCCGTAGCTCCCAAACACAAGCTCGGTTCCCCTTCTATCAAGGCCTTTTGTTCTCCCCTTCTGCCACTTTCTGTATTTTACTCTTTTGGGCGTCAGCATAGTTTACTCAAATTTTTCACCTTTGTAAATCCAGACCTTGATTCCAATGGTTCCGTATCTGGTCATGCACGTGGTTAAACGGTAATCAATGTCAGCTCTCAGCGTTTGCCTTGGCATGCGGCCTTTATGCATCCATTCTCTTCTTGCTATCTCAGCTCCCCCAAGCCTTCCTGCCATTTCAATACGCACCCCCTCCACGCCTTTATTGGCCATCACCTTGGTTATGGCTTGCTTCATAACCTGCCTGAACGGCATTCTTTTCTCAATCTGCAAAGCAATGAATGCTCCCACCAGAGAAGCATGCTCCCAGGGATTCTTGATTTCCTGAATATCAATCTTAATGTCTTTCTTCTTGGGGCCTGCGATTTTGAGCACTGCCTTTCTGATTTCTTCAACCCCAGACCCTCCTCGGCCTATGAGCAAGCCGGGCCGCGAGGTTGCGATAATCACATTCAGCTTTCCCTGAAACCGCTCAATTTCAATGCTCTCAACGCTCGCTTCCTTGAGCTTCTTTTTCAGAACTTCGCGGATCAAATAATCCTCCTGCAAAGACTCCTGATAGTTTTTCCTGTCAAACCACCGAGATATCCAGTCCTTGGTCTCATGTATCCGGAATGATTTTGGGTGAACTTTGTGCGCCATGTTTTAATCCTGAATAGTCTTCAAGGAGTTATATGGATTTCCTCCGGAACATTCTCGGAGCCTTGATAAAGCTGGCCTTCGGCTTTGGGGTTTCTTCTTTCGGTTTCACGAATGGTTTTGGCGCTTCGGGTTTGATTTCCTTCGCTTCAGATTCTTTCTTCGCTAAGCTTGCGGGGGCTGCTTTTGGAGCTGCGGCTCCCTTCTTCAATTCGTCAAGCACAATAGTGATGTGAGAGGTTTTCTTCTGAACTTCGTAGGCCTGACCCCTGGCTCTCGGCCTGAATCTTTTAAACTTGGGCCCTTCTTCAACGGTGATTTTCGCGATATACAAATTGGAAGCCTCTGCCTGGAACTTCTGCATGGCGCCAGCTGCCGCGGAATTCAAGAGCTTCAATATGGGCCGCGAGCTCTTGTTTGGAGTAAATCTTAACAGAGCGCGGGCTTTGTCCACGTTTTTTCCGCGCACAAGATCTGCGACCTGGCGCGTCTTTCTCGGGGCTATTCTTAGATATCGCAATACCGCACTTGATTTCATAGATTATTTCTTTACCGGCCCTTTTACTGGTTTTGCCTCAGAATTTGCGGCAGGAGCAGGCTTTTGGGGTACTGCTCCCGAAGAAGCTGCAGCCGCTTTCGCTTCTTCCGCTGCCTGCGCTCCTGCTTCCAGCTCTTTCTGCATTCTCCCTCCGTGCCGCACAAACTTCGTTGTCGGAGAAAACTCCCCCAGTCTGTGGCCTACCATATCTTCCGTTATAAACACTGAGATGAAATCTTTCCCGTTGTGCACGCCAAAGGTAAAGCCGATCATTTCAGGGGTAATCGTGCAGTCTCGCGCCCAGGTCTTCACAGCCTGCTTGTCTCCAGCTTTCAGTTTCTGGATTTTCTCCATGAGCCTTGCATCAACATATGGGCCTTTTTTGAGCGATCTCGGCATAGTGTATGGTTATTTCCTCTTTTTCTTTCTTCTCTGCATGATAAGTCTGCCTGTCCATTTTTTCTTGTTCCTCGTCTTTACTCCCAAGGCATGCTTGCCCCACGGAGTCTTTGGATATTTCATGCCCCTCCCGGTCCTTCCTTCTCCTCCTCCATGAGGATGATCAACGGGATTCATAACCGTGCCTCTTACATTCGGCCTCCATCCCTTCAATCTCCTTCTGCCTGCCTTTCCCAATACAATATACTTGAATTCCGCGTTGGAAACCATGCCGACAGAAGCAAAACAATCCATGGGAACCTTGCGTATCTCAGAAGAAGGCAGCTGGATGTCTGCATATTTCTCTCCATGAGCCACGACCTGAGCTGAATTTCCCGCAGAGCGCGCCATCTTTCCGCCTCTCATAGGTTCAAGTTCAATGTTATGAATCAAAGTCCCGACAGGAATATTTGAAATCTTCATCCTGTTCCCAAGCTTCACCTCCGCCTTTTCAGCGCACAGAATCTCATCTTCAACCTTGAGGCCTTCAGGAGCCAGAAGATACCCCTTTGCCCCGTTCTGGTACGAAATCAAAGCGATAAAGGCATTTCTGTTTGGATCATACTCAACGGCGGAAACCTTCCCCTGAACTCCCATGTGTTCCTGTCCAAAGTCAATAATGCGCCAGATTTTTCTCGTTCCGCCTCCCCGCTGCCAGCTTGTGATTCGGCCTTGAGAGTTTCTGCCTCCTGTCTTTTTCAGAGATAGAAGCAAGCTCTTCTCAGGACCTTTTTTTGAAAGTTTCATGTCCATAATTAGGCGCTCATCATTTCAATTTTCTGCCCCTCTTTCACTTTTACAACCGCTTTCCTGAATCCCTGTTTTATGCCTCTGGTCTTTCCCACCCGTATTTCCTTTGAATGGATATTCACCATGTTCACCTTCACCGCGTCCACGCCATAAAGATCCTTTACCGCTTTTTTCACTGCTCCTTTGCTCGTTCCAGGATACACCTTAAAGGTATACGTATTCATTGCGGCAAGATTTGAAGCCTTCTCGGTAATGACGGAATTCATAAACACCCTGAAGGAACTGTCAACTCCCTTTCTTGAAACTGAAACCTGCTTCAGGGCTTCTTTCTTCTGCTCTGCTTTCGGGCTTTCAATCTTCTTCTCTTCCTTCTTTGCTTTTTTGAATATGTTGAATCCCATATTATTTCACAAAGGTGTTTTGCAATGCCTGAATCCCCTCCTTGGTGATCACCAGGAATTTCGCAGAAAGAAGATCCAGAACATTCACGTTCCGTGCCTGGACAACACTCAATAAAGGGAGGTTTCTTCCCGCCCTTTGCAAAGATTCGTCCTTTAAAGAAAGAATCAGCATGCTGGACTCGCTCTTTGAAGGAAGCTTCTGCAATATGTTTTTCAACAGCTTTGTTTTTGGCTCTTGCAAGGCAATTGCGTCAACAACAACCAGAAAATTCTTCCTTGCCTTTTCAGAAAACACCATGCACAAAGCCTTTCTTCTCATTTTGTCGTTGATTTTCTGCGAAAATGCCCTGTCAGATCTGGGTCCAAACACCACTCCTCCGTGTCTCCATAAGGGGGATCTTGTGGATCCCTGGCGCGACCTTCCAGTACCCTTTTGCGCCCAGGGCTTCTTCCCTCCCCCAGACACTTCTCCTCTGTGCTTTGTGTGCGCAATAGCCTTTCTGCGGTTTGCCATCTGGGATACAGCAACCTGATGCACCAGATCTCCGTTCCACTCCAAACCAAACATCTTCTCTGGGAGTTCCATAGTTTCAATTTCTGCTCCTTCTTGATTATAGACCGGTGTTTTCATATCTTATTTCGCCCGTATTTCAACAAGAATCCCTTTTCTTCCCGGAACAGCTCCTTTTACAGCAAGGATGCCCTGGGCTTCATCTACAGCCATAATCCGCAGATTTTTCACGGTTATTCTTTGAGATCCCATTCGCCCTGGCATTCTTTTCCCAGCCCAAACTCTGCCAGGCCTTGCAGCTCCCACTGAACCTAAAGTTCTGTGCTCATGTTTGGTGCCTCGCGTTTGGTTTCTTCCGGAAAACCCCCATTTCCTGACTCCTCCCTGAAACCCCTTTCCTTTGGAGATTCCGGCAACCTCAACTTTTTCTCCTTCCTTGAACAAACTTACCGCAATCTCGTCCCCAACATTCAAGGAATCTGTCAAAGGAAATTCTTTCAAGTAGCGGAACTCTTTCCCTTTCCTGCTCTTTCCAATGTTCTTTTTCAGGGGTTCATACCCTATCTGAACAGCTTCGTATCCGTCTTTCTCTTTTGTTTTAATCTGCAGAACCTTGCAGGGCCCAACCTCAAGAACAGTCACGGGAACCGCCCCGCCTTCTTTTGTGAATACTCGGCTCATCCCTATTTTTTTGCCCAGTAATGCTTTCATATTCATACTTCGTTGAGCTTCGCTCATAAAAAAACGCCAGGCACTAACCCGGCATAAATCCAGTTAGTACTTATTCTATTGTTCCGTCAAGCTCCTTTGACGTACTGAATAGATAGTATACTCATACAAAGCAGTATACACGAACTCAGAAAACCTGTCAACAGAAAAAATGGGTGTCCATTTTCAGGACACCCTATGCGATTAAAAACGTTCATCTAACATATGTAATCTTGAGAAAAACAAGGGGTTTGCAGGAAGCGTAGTCGGGGATTCCGCTTCCTTCCACCCAACTCAAGCAGGACTTGCTGAGTATCGCCTTTTCAGCGAACCTACTCTACGAAGCTGGGCATATCCGTCAGCATAGTCGGTCGTGCCAAATTTTGTTTTTGCATTCCCAATATTTTATGAAAATGCGACGGGTCATGATTGATCCAGCTTTCGGAAACCTTTTACCAGCCGTTCTTCGCTACCTTCCCCTTTAAAAAGTTCCGATGCCAGCGAACCACCGGCGTGCTTTCGTTCTTGAAAGTCTTCCCCCGACCCTACCAGTGGGCTCAACATTTTCCCTTCAGAAAGGATAAAAGCCAAAAATAGAAAGAACCACCCTTACCTCATGTATATCACAAAACGTTTTTGAGACAATAGATGCGTCAAATTTGTTTTAATATATTCCGACCAATAAAAAAAGCGGCGCAACCTGTCGTCGCGCCGCTCTACAAAAAACTTAACTGGGTAACTAGGAAGCTACTGCTACCCGCTTCCATGTCACTCCTTGTTCAATCTGGTGTGCTCGTTCTTGAGTCGCTTGAGAGATACCTTGCAAGATACTGACATCGTCCCAATGCCTCTTGCAGAGATAAACATTGATATGGGTGCCAAGGAGCCCCTTCACAAAGATGCTCACAGAACCAACCGAAGGAATCTCTTTACAAAGGACACACTCATTCAAGCATATGCTCTCTAACGTGTAAGAATTAACTTCTACTCCAGAAACCATTTCAAATATGCCTCCTTTCTTTTTCTGTAATTTTGATATACCAAACAACTAAACATTTGTCTAGCGCAACCAAAAAATAGCCCTTCGGTAAAACTCAGGGC
>JACOVZ010000030.1 GCA_016177065.1 Candidatus Wildermuthbacteria bacterium
TTCCCACACTTTAACCCACAACCTTTTTATGAGTTGAAATATAGGAGGAAGTCATTCGCTTAAAGCGAATGCCGATTGACTTCCTCATGTCTACCTCTTCGGCTGAGATTTAAAAAATAGATCTACATGTTCGTAATATCCTTTCCGAACTTTCTTGCCCAAGCAATAAGGCCATTATTATCAGAAAGCAGAATTTCCCTGGGCCAACTTTCTTTGGTCCATATCGTTTGAGCCTCTGATGACATAAGTCCCCAAATGGAATCAGCGCCCCTACCTCCGAAACCATTAAGAGATCCTCGGAACTTGGGGTTTCTGTCAGCCGCTTCTTTTTGCGCGCGCAGAATATCCTGTAGTAGATCCATATACGCAGCCTCTCTTTCTGTTTGCTTTGAAGGTTTGCTGTAGTTCTCGCTCCAGATTTACTCCGGAGCGGCGAGCTGAACACTAACTTTCGTTCTTCATTCCTAATTTTGTTTCTGAATGTTTCTCGCTAATGTTCATTTCGCCGCCCTGAACTAATTTCAAGGTACTCCATCTGCTTTCTGCGAGAGCGCTTCCAGACTCCACGCTTTAGACCGTAATGCGTGATTATGGACTAAAGCGTGGGTGGAAGTAAATCTTTCATTGTGATTGAGCTACTTTACTTCCACTGAATACCCTGTAGCTGACGGGTCTGCCATCAGAACTTACTGTTTTCGTTTGGCATTGATGAAAAACAGTATCGTAAAAACTATGCTTGAGCCTGCCCCGATTCCTGCGAATGAGACGAGGAGGGTAAAAGATCCTGTCGAGAAAAGTTGCTCGCTGAATCGCAGGTCAGCGAGTACAAGACCCCACATTATTCCCGTCACCATCACAAGAGCAAGGATGCCCAATACTAAAGCTGAAGAATTTTTCTCGTACATGACACTCTCCTTTTATGTGCTTTACTTCTTTCCGCTCGCCTGAACCCTTCAACTTGTTTTAGGGCTTAGGTGAACGGGCAACTCGATGCCCGTTGCGTTTTTACATTCTGCTTTTCAAAAAACTGAGAATATCTGAGATAATTTGAATGTATATGAGAATGTCCATTGTATTGTATTTAATTTTGTACCTCATCACTCAATCCACGACTCTTGTCATGAATTGAGTATGAGGGGGGAAATGATGCATTTTTGATCATCTCCCCCTTTTGCGCTTTCTTTCTTTTCCCCTTTCCCGCTCAAGGTAATCCCGAAGTGCCTGCATAGCTTCGCTATGCTCAACGCTAATTTCTTCAAGTACGACTTCATTGCTGATCTTCGTGGCTTTCTTAAAGAACCATTTCTGATCTCGATAAAACAGGATTTTGATTGGAGTCTCAGCTTCGTTGTATTCGATCGTCTCAAGGACGATCTCTTTCCCTGTTTTAAGCCCCTCAAGCAAGATCTTCATTCTTTCTTTCATTTCATAATACCTCCTTAGAGGTTGTGAGAGTTGGAGCGGATTTCTCCGCTCCAACTCCCTTCTCATTTCTACCATCTATTCGAGAGGCCATTCATACCGCTTCCACATTCCAAAGCCTCTTTTCTGGTGCTGTGCAGGCATGAGTGCCCACAATCATGGAGGATTGTGGGCGACCTGTCTATGACGACCTGTCCTTGTTGCCCTTTTTTCTTTCCCTGTGAATCCTCTGAAATCTGATTCTTTTTTGCACCAGTCGTTGCCTTGATCACGACAAATCCTTTTCCCCAGCCTGCCCTAAAGGTCAGGTCTTATAAGGCCTCCCTCATCCACACACTTCAATTCTCTAATGGACATTCGCCCGAGAACTAAAGCGTGTGGACGAGAATACTTTTTAATGAACTCTTTTAAGCAACAAACGGCCCTTTTAGAGAGCCGCTTGTGTTCATAATTCGCTTGAAAATCTCTGTACGCCAGCGCTCTCCTTCACTGACAAAAGCAGTATAGCATACATTACTGGATTTGTCAAGAGGCGGCAGGTTCAGCTGGTTTCTCTGCCGGAACTTCTGCCGCCGGAACTGATTCTGGCTGAACTGGAGCAGGTTCCTGTTTTGCTTCTTTTGCTTTTGGTTTTTTGTGCTTCAGTATTTTCTTCCCTTCCACAATCTTCTCTTGCAAAAGCATATTCCAGATTGTTGGAGAAGGCTGAGCTCCCACTCCAATCCAGTACTTCAGCCTCTCTGGCTTCAGTACCTTTTCCTTAGTTGCGGGATTGTAAAATCCCACTTCTTCTACAAAGCGGCCTGCTGTTGAGGATTTTGTCTTGTCTGTCACCACTATTTTGAAAGAGGGATGATTCCTTCTTCCTGTTCTATGAAGTCTGATTGTAAGCATGGTATTACCAACTATTATTATCTAAAGCGCTGCGCGCCGCATTCTCTTCAGCTTCTTGCTTTGAAGATCCCTCTCCTTCTGCCACTTTCTTCTCTCCGAAAAATACCCCTATTCTGAATTTCTTTTCGTGATCCGGGCCCCATTCTTCAAGGCTTCTGTAGGTTGGAGTGATCCCCTGTTTTTCCTGCGCTCTTTCCTGAAGGCTGGATTTTGAATCTCTGAAAAGCTGGGCTTCCAAGACATGGGGGAGCTTTGGAAGAATGCATTGCTCTATGAACTTCTCGCATGATTTTAACCCTTGGTCAAGATACAAGGCCCCAACAAAAGCTTCAAAGGTATTTGCAAGAATATAGTCTCTGGCTTTTCCGTTTTCCTTTGATTCTCCTTTTGAAAGCAGAATAAAATCATTGAACCCCAGCTCTTTGGACACCTCAGAAAGCATTTTAGCATTCACAAGGGCCGCTCTCCATGTTGTTAATTCCCCTTCTGTTTTATCAGGATACCTTTTATACAAATCCTCGGTGACTACAAGCTCAAGCACCGCGTCTCCAAGAAATTCCAGGCGTTCATTGTGAGGAAGGTAAAATCCGGGATTTTCGTTAAGATACGAGCGGTGGATAAAAGCGTTCAGCAAAAAATCCTTGTTCTTAAACGATATCTTCAGTTTTTTCTCAAGCAGGGAAAAATCTTTGTCCATTATTCTTTTGGTTCAGTTTCTAGTCCCAGCTCCCGGTACACGGTTCCAAGAACCCCGTTGATGAATCTTCCTGAAGACTCTCCTGAAAAGTTCTTTGCGAGCTCAATCGCTTCGTTAATGGCAACCTTGGGAGGCACTTCTTCTTTGCTGCTGTACAAAAGCTCATACAAGCCGAGCCTTAAGACATTTCTGTCTGTAAGCGTAATCTGGTCCAAAGGCCATTCAGGAGCCGCTTTCTCAATAATCTTGTCTAGCTGAGAAAGATGCTCAATGACCCCTTTTACAAGCCTGCGGACAAATTCCTGGTTGCCAGGCTCCAGGCCCGGCCCGAATTCTTTTAAGTTCCGCTCCACCGCCGTATTCAGCCCCTCATTCTTCTTTCCGTAGAAATCCCATTCGTACAGGGACTGCATTGCGATGGATCGCGCAAGATGTCTGCTTGCCATTGATGTGCAATTTACTGAGCTTTTTTCTTCTTATCAATTTTCTTCAGCACATTTATCGCCTCTCTTCCCTGATAAAATCCGCAGCTTAGGCATACTGCGTGGGGCAGAACTTCTTTTTTGCATTTTGAACATACAACAAAAGAGGGCTGCTTTGCATGAAGATGCATTCTTCGCTGGCCCTGCCTTGATTTTGACCTATGCTGTTTTGGAACTGCCATATGGGAAAATATACCAGAGATTAAAAACTTTTGCAAGCGTGCCTGCCGACGAGGCAGGGCCTGAAACTCATCCGGTGTATGGGGCAGGGCCCATGCGACCGAAGCCTTCTTACATGAAGTTTTGTGCCGTATCCCTTGTGCTTATCAAATCCGTACTGAGGATATTTCTTGTGATAGCGAAGCATAATCCTGTCCCTGGTCACCTTGGCTATGACAGAGGCTGCAGAACAGGAAAACACCTTTTCATCCGCTTTTACAATGCACAGCTGGGGCAAAGAAGATTCTATGCCTTTGGTTCCGTCTATTACCAATATATCTATATTCCTGTGTTTTTTCTTAAGCTTAGCCTGAAGATCCTTTACTGCCTTCTTCATTGCCAATTTCGTTGCCTGAAAAATATTAATGCGATCTATGACTTTCTCTGAAACAATGCCTATCCCCCACTCCATACATGCTTGAGTCATGAGCATCACATAAAACTTCTCGCGCTGTTTCCAGCTTAGCTGTTTTGAGTCTTGCATCTTCAGCAAACTTAACCGAGTCAAGGAATCCTTAGCTAAGTCAAGGATGCACACGGCAGAAGCAACCACAGGGCCTGCCAAAGGGCCGCGTCCCGCTTCGTCAATGCAGGCAATGCAGTTGTATCCTTTTTTCCAGAGTTTTTGCTCCTCTTTCAAGTTTGAATACCGCATACGATTATTATACAATACCTTCGTATCTATGAAATTCACCCATCTTCACATCCACTCCCAATACTCGCTTTTAGACGGCCTTCCTAAGATACATCAGCTCATAGACCACGTAAAAAAGCTTGGCATGGATTCTGTGGCGCTCACAGATCATGGCAACATGTATGGCGCTATTGAGTTTTACAAGCAAGCCAAGGCAAAAGGCATCAAGCCAATTCTCGGAGCTGAAGTATATCTGGCCTTTGAGAACATGGCAGACAAGCGCCCGGGAATTGATGACACGATATATCATCTCATTCTTTTGGTAAAAAATATTGAAGGATACCGCAATCTCGTAAAGCTTCTCACTGAGGCGCATCTAAACGGATACTACTACAAACCAAGAATTGACGAAGCGCTTCTTTCCCAGCACTCTTTAGGGCTTATCGCTCTTTCTTCTTGTTTAACAGGCAAGATTTCCCGCCTCATCCTTTCAAAGCGCTTTGAAGAAGCTGAAGCCGCAGCTTTGAATTATGAAAGAATATTCGGCAAAGGAAACTTTTACCTGGAAGTCCAGAGGCACCCGCATATTCCAGAGCAGAAAATTGTGGAATCTCATCTTCTGAAATTATCAGAGAAAACAGGTATTCCTCTTGTTGCAACCGCTGACTCTCACTACTTGAATCCGGAAGATGCAGAGGCTCAGGATATTTTAATGCTCATTAATACAGGAGCGAAATCCGAAGATAAGGAA
>JACOVZ010000031.1 GCA_016177065.1 Candidatus Wildermuthbacteria bacterium
AAGGTCAAGTTCGATACGAACTGGGTGAGCAATACCAACGACAACTATGGCTCTTCGTCTGGGTTCGCCCCGAAGTCTCTCTTCAAAGAACAGAGGGCATTCTTTATTGGGTGTCCTTTGTTTTACCCCTGCTTTGCAGAACGAATCCATCCGCCAAGCATTCTTCCAATCTCATCAATTGAGGCCTCTATGGTAACGTATTTTTTAATATCTAGCGTTTTAATATCTTTCATATTAATACTGCTATCGCAATAGTAAGGCGTTAAAGTTTTCATATCCATTGCTTGCAATATGTCGTTCCCCTTTGTACAATAAATCTGGGTCGGAAGGCACGCCTCACATTGACTTACAATTTGGAGTCCACTCTTCCGGCCCACTGTGGAAATCCATGAAAAGCACGATGAAATTACCGGGGCTCAAGAAAGACGTTGCGTTGGCCCCGTATACAACGTTTGGCATCGGGGGGAAAGCCCGGTATTTTTTTCCAGCCAAAAACAAAGAAGATATTGTATCGGCCTTGCAATTCGGCAAGAAAGCAAGACTGCCGGTTTTCATTTTAGGCGGAGGAAGCAATCTTCTTGTCTCAGACCGCGGATTCAACGGGCTTGTCATTAAAATGGACAATAAGAGATATGAAGCGCGGAGTCAGAATGTATACGCAGAAGCTGGAGTTTTAATGTCGCGTCTTGTGAACTTGACCGTAAAGAGGGGCTTGAAGGGTTTTGAATGGGCAGGAGGATTGCCAGGGACTCTGGGAGGAGCAATCAGGGGCAACGCGGGAGCATTCGGAGGAGAAACAAAAGATTCGGTGATGTCTGTGCAGTGCATTGATGGGGCAGGGAAGACAAGGGAGTTATCTGCTAGGGAATGCGGCTTTTCGTATCGTTCTTCCGTATTCAAAAGAAAGAATTGGATCGTGGTATCGGCTCAGCTTAAGTTTTCAAAAGGAAACCCTGCGGATTTGCGAAAGACTGCTCAAGGTTGCGTGAAATACCGTGAGGATCGGCATCCTCTGAACTTTGGAAACGCAGGAAGCATATTCAAAAACTGCGATCTGAAAGAAATTCCTCCGGCATTGCTGGATTTCGTGAAGCCCGTTGTGAAACGAGATCCTTTTCCCGTGGTGCCTGTTGCATTTTTAATTTCAGAAGCAGGGTTAAAGGGTTCTTGCCAAGGTGATGCGCAAGTTTCAGAGAAGCATCCGAACTTTATCGTCAATAAAGGCCACGCAACGTCAAAAGACGTGATGCGACTGATCAAAAAAGTGAAAAAAGTTGTCATGAAAAGGTTCCATGTGCCCCTGGAAATGGAAGTTCAGTGCCTAAAATAGTTTTCCCCATTGACACGATGTCATGGCAATGAGAAAATATATGTATGAGTGATGGAATGGCAAAACAAATCGTCGATGCCATTCGTCAAACACACTATCTCATTAATTTCTCCTGAGGTTCAGGAGACACATCATGGCAAAAAAGAAAGGAGGAAAGAAAAAGAAGAAGAGATAAGCTGATCTCTCGCATCCCGCCCCTAGACTGGCGGGGTGTTTTTTTGTATAATGCGTATACCTAGAGCAAAAGACTTCAATGAGAAAAAAATTCTACGCAGGAACCCATATCATTGCAGATTTCTGGTTTGCAAGGCAGGTGAAATCTGAAAAGGAACTGAAGGGAGTTTTATTGAAAGCCGCTCAAAAAGCCAGGAGCACTCCTTTGAAAGTTTCAACGCATGCATTTCATCCCCAAGGCATCACGGGCGTTGTTTTACTTGCAGAATCTCACATTGCGCTTCACTCATGGCCCGAACTGGAGTACATTGCGGCGGACATTTTCACGTGCGGAACGAATATGAAGCCCAAGCTTGCTCTTGAATTCTTGAAAAAGAATTTAAAGCCAAAAAAAGTAATCATGGAAGAAATCAAGCGAGGAGTGATTTCAAAAGGCATAAAATTGAAATAAAACATGTATGGCTTTTTTAAAGAAACTATTCAGCGGTTCAGGAAAGAAATACGCAAAGGAGTTTTCTTCTCTTGTTTTCCAAATCAATGCGAAAGAAGCAGGCCTTGCCGATCTTTCTCTTTTGCAATTAAAAGAAAAATCCCAGGAGCTTAAAAGCAATATCTCAAAAGGCGCTTCCTTTGACAGCGTTTTGCCTTTGGCGTTTGCGTTAGTAAGGGAAGCCGCGCGGAGAACTCTTAACCAGAGGCACTTTGACGTTCAGCTTGTGGGCGGGATTGCGCTTCATCAGGGGAAGATTGCTGAAATGCACACAGGAGAAGGAAAAACGCTCACGGCCACGCTTCCTGCGTTTCTGAACGCGCTTTCTTCAAAAGGGGTTCATATTGTGACGGTGAACGATTACCTTGCCAAGAGAGACGCGGTGTGGATGGGGCAGATCTATTACGCGCTTGGGCTGTCCATTGGGTGCATTGCGCATGATGCTTCATATATATATGATCCCCAGTACGAAAAAGAAGCCAGTCTTTCTTCAGAAGAGCGGGACAAATCGCGCGACACCGTGGGAGGATTCAAAATAGAAGAAAGCTTTTTGCGCCCGGTATCGCGCAAAGAGGCGTATGCGGCAGACATCACGTACGGGACGAACAACGAGTTTGGGTTTGACTACCTGAAAGACAATATGGCGCCTGGAACCGATTTTCAGGTTCAGAGAGGATACCATTATGCAATTGTAGACGAAGTAGATTCCATTCTTATTGACGAAGCGCGCACTCCGTTGATCATTTCTGCTCCAGACGAGGAGAGTTCAGATTGGTACCGCGAGTTCGCGAGAATCATTCCAAAACTCAAGAAAGACGAGGATTTCCAGATTGATGAAAAGATGAGGGCTTCAACTCTTACGGACCAAGGCATCACCAGGATTGAAGAGATTCTTGGAGTGAAGGATATTTATCAGGAAAAAGGATTAAAGTATCTTCACCATTTAGAGCAGGCGCTGAAAGCCGAATCATTGTTCCATAGAGACAAAGACTATGTCGTGAAAAACGGGGAAGTCATCATTGTTGACGAATTCACGGGGCGAATGCTCCCGGGGCGGAGATATTCAGGAGGCCTTCATCAGGCCCTGGAAGCGAAAGAAGGGGTTCAGGTTCAGCCAGAGTCGCTTACCTTAGCTTCCATTACATTCCAGAACTACTTCAGGCTGTACCAGAAGCTTTCTGGAATGACTGGCACAGCGGCAACCTCGGCAGAAGAATTTTTCAAGGTGTATAAATTAGACGTTGCCTCAATCCCGACGAACAAGCCTTTAATACGCAAAGACCTTCCAGATAGGATTTACAAGACCGAAAAAGCGAAGTTCAATGCCCTTGTGAAAGAGGTGAAAGAAAGGCATAAAATTGGCCAGCCGGTGCTCATCGGCACTGTTTCCATCAGGAAGAACGAAGAACTCAGCTTGCTTTTGGAACGGGAAGGCATTCCCCACAAGGTATTGAACGCAAAGCATCATGAGCAGGAAGGAGAAATCATAGCCCAGGCCGGGAAAGAAGGAGGCGTGACTGTTGCAACCTACATGGCGGGAAGGGGAGTGGATATCATTTTGGGGGGGAACCCCCAGGATTCAGCTCAAGCTGAGAGGGTGAAGAATGCCGGAGGACTGCATGTTATCGGCACTGAGCGCCATGAAGCGCGGAGAATTGACAACCAGCTGAGAGGAAGATCTGGAAGGCAGGGAGATCCTGGTTCTTCCCAGTTTTTCATTTCTCTGGAAGACGACATTGCGAGGATTTTCGGGGGAGACCGCATCAAAGGGCTCATGGAAAAGCTTAACATTCCGGAAGATGAGGTTATTGAATCCAAAATTGTTTCCAACGCCATTGAATCAGCTCAAGCAAAGATTGAAGGATTCAACTTTGACGCAAGAAAGCATGTGCTTGAGTATGACGATGTGCTGAATAAGCATAGGGAAATTATTTATAGAAGAAGAAGGGAAGTTCTGGAAAAGTCGGAAAGCGGAACTCTGCGTTCCCAGATTCTGGAGATCGTCAAGAAGCTTGGAAATTCAGAAGAAGAATACCTCAAGAAAGAAAAAGAGGTGGGCCAAGAAAATATGAAGCAAGCAGAAAAGGCGGTATTTTTGCGCGCCATTGATTCTTTGTGGATTGATCATTTGGAAAATATGGAATACCTCAGGGATTCTGTGCGATTGAGGGCTTACGGCCAGCAAGATCCCTTGGTTGAATACAAGAATGAGGGGCGCAAGCTGTTCCAGAACCTTCTTGAGAACATAGATTCGTTTGTGGCAAAGTCTTTAATGAGCGTGAAACTTGCTCCTGCCGCAACTTCGCAAGGCGGAACTATGGCAGGCAGACCAGTTCAAACTTCATCAAAGGTTGGGAGAAACGATCCCTGCCCGTGCGGAAGCGGAAAGAAATTCAAAAAGTGTCATGGGAAATAAAAAGATGCCCCAAGCTCTAGGGGCTGGGGCATAGTTGTTGGAGGCGCTTTGACGATCATCCGACAACAAAATGCTTGTGGTCGTCTGGCGGATTAGGCTTCTGGGAGCAGTTGCAGATGTAGAAATCTTTTTTGCAGATCTCGCAGTGGCCTTTGAGCATTGCTCTTTCGCATGCAGGGCATAAGCCTGTTTTTTTCTGTTCAGAGGTTAGTGGCATAATCATCCTCCCGTATTCTGGATTTTCTGAAATTATACTAGTATACAATAATAGTTGAGTCAATAATATAAGGCCTGTGGATAACTCGGCTAAACCAAGGATAGAAGTGGCGGTGGCGATTATAAGGAGAGGGGATTGTTTTTTGGTTGCCAAAAGGCCCAAGAATAAAGCTGGTGCAGGAAAGTGGGAGTTTCCTGGCGGGAAGATTGAGCCCCTTGAATCGCCTGAAGAATGTCTTGTTCGTGAGATACAAGAAGAGTTTGGAGCATCTGTTTTGATTAGTGAATCGCTTGCTGTTTTAGACTATGAATATCCAGAGGGCGGGAAATTCAGATTCCATTGCTATCTTTGCGAGATTCCCAATGAGGAGCCGAAAGCATTGGAGCATGAGGAGATTGCGTGGGTTGAGGCCAAGAATCTTGCGGGAATTGACCTCTTGGAAGCTGACAAGCAGCTTATCCCGCTGATTCAAAAAAAGGCAGGTTTATGAAAAAGATTCTTACTCTTTGCATTATCTATGAGCATCCCCGCGTTTTGCTTGGAATGAAAAAGAGGGGATTTGGCCAGGGCAAATGGAACGGTTTTGGCGGGAAAATTAAAGAGGGAGAAACAATTGAAGCCGCCGCAAAAAGAGAGCTTCAAGAGGAAGCTGGAATTGAGGTGAAAACTCTAGCTGAAGCGGGAATTCTGGACTTTGAGTTTGAGGGGAATCCTGAAATTCTGGAAGTTCACGTATTCAAAGGCCAGGATATTATGGGAGAACCTCTTGAAAGCGAGGAAATGGAACCAAAATGGTTTCATATTGACGAGATCCCTTTTGAAGATATGTGGCCCGATGACAAGCACTGGCTCCCGCTGCTTTTTGGGGGGAAGAAGTTCAGGGGGAGATTTCTTTTTGGAGAGGAAGATTCAATTCTTGACATGGCTTTGCAGGAAGTAAAAGAACTATGAGCTGGTTTCCGCTCAATATTCTTGAAGCTGGGCTGAGGAATCTGGGACTTTCCTCAGAATCTGCCGCGCTGGTCCTCGTTTTTGCCATTGCAGGCTCCCTGTTCAATATCCCTCTGGGCAAAAGGGGTACTAGTATTGTGAAGCAGTCTCAGTTCTTCGGACTCGTCAAAAGGCAGGTTGCGCTGGCGCAAGGCGTTTCAATCAATGCGGGAGGAGCTTTGGTTCCCTTGGCTGTGTCTTTGTATCTTCTTTCCAGAGTTCCTTTTAAGGAAACTCTTATTGCGATTCTTTTAATGATTCTGGTGTGCAGAATATTTTCACGATATGTTCCAGGCCGCGGCGTTGCGCTCTCTGCGTTTATGCCTGTTGCGTTTTCTCTGGCTTTTGGTTTTTTTCTTGCCAGAGAGTCTTTGGCTCAGGTTTCTTTCATCTCTGGAACGCTTGGAGTATTGATTGGGGCAGACCTTTTGCGCATTCCTTTTTTAAAGAAAGAGGGGGTCGGAATGCTTGTGGTAGGGGGAGCAGGGGTGTTTGACGGCATCTTTCTTGTGGGCATGCTTTCTACCTTGATTGCGGGTCTGTAATATGCTAAGATGCAAGGGTTGAATATGGGGAAAATAAAGATAATCATCACGTTGCTGGCAGTATTCATTCTTGTGGCAGGGGCTGCTTTTTTTGTGCAAAGCCCTGTCCGCCCTTTTCAGCTTGGGCTGGATTTGCAAGGAGGAATCCATTTGGTCTATGAAGCTGATATCTCTCAGATTGCTCCGGAAGACGTAGATTCCGCAATGTCAGGGCTCAGGGATGTCATTGAAAAGAGAGTGAACTTATTCGGTGTCAAAGAGCCAGTGGTTCAGATTGAAAGCTCCAAAAACGCAAAGCGCCTTATCATTGAACTTGCGGGTGTTAGAGATTCCAACGAAGCCATTAAGCTTATCGGCCAGACTCCGTATCTGGAATTCAGGGAGCCAAAAGCGAATTATGAGGAAATACAGGCAAAAAACCAGGAACTTGCAGATGCCAATGCTGAAACAGGGTACGAAGATCCTTTTGAGCCTACTCAGCTGAGCGGACGGTATTTGACCCGCGCCGAGCTTGGATTTGACTCAGTTTCAAGCACTCCCGTCATTAATCTTCAGTTTAATGATGAGGGGTCTGGGATTTTTGAAGAGATGACCTCTCGCAATATTGGGAAACCCATTGTGATTTTCCTGGATTATGAGATTCTTCAGGCTCCGGTCGTGCAAGACGCCATTTCAGGAGGCAAAGCCCAGATCACAGGATCATTTTCCATCAAGGAGGCAAAGCAAATTGTGCAAAATCTTAACGCGGGAGCTTTGCCTTTGCCTATTGCTTTGATTTCTCAGCAGAGCGTGGGAGCGACCTTGGGAAGCGTTTCACTCCAGCAAAGTCTGAGGGCCGGAATCGCGGGGTTTCTGGGGGTACTCCTATTTATGGTTGTATTTTACAGAGCTCTGGGGATTTTGGCGGCCGTTGCCTTGCTTATGTACTTCGTGCTTCTTCTCGCTCTTTTCAAGCTTATTCCAGTTACCATGACCTTGGCTGGAATTGCGGGTTTTATTCTTTCCATTGGCATGGCGGTTGACGTGAATATCCTTATTTTCTCCCGCATGAAAGAGGAATTGAAGTCCGGCAGAGATTTCTCCGCGAGCGTTTCAGAGGGCTTCCGCAGGGCGTGGCCTTCCATTAGGGACGGGCATGTGACGACCTTTCTGGTTGGACTGGTGCTGTTTTTCTTCGGGTCTTCGTTCGTGCAGGGATTTGCTTTGACCTTATGCATTGGGCTTCTGATGAGTTTGTTTACCGCGCTTTTTGTCACGCGGAATCTTTTGGGATTGTTTACAGGCACAAAACTGCAGGATATGAAATGGCTGTGGAAATAATATGAACATTTTGCGCTATTCCAATGTGTACTTCCTGATTTCCGGGTTCCTCATAGGAGCTGCCATTGTTGCTCTCCTGTTCTTCGGGTTGAAATTCAGCATTGAATTCACCGGAGGAAGCATTCTGGAAATCGCATATCAGACTCAAAGGCCCCAGGCCGAGGAAGTGTATTCATCCCTGAGCTCTCTTGGGTTTCAATCCTCCCAGCTTCAGGAAGTCGGAGACAAGGGAATGCTCCTCCGCCTGCAGGATGTTTCAGAAGACCTGCATCAGAAGATTCTTTCTGAATTGGGCCCTGATGCCAAAGAGCTTCGTTTTGAATCGGTGGGGCCTGTCATTGGAAAAGAGCTTCAGAGGAAGACATTTGTCTTCTCCGCGTTTTCTTTCCTTATTATCGTATCCTATGTTGCGTTCGCATTCAGGAAAATTTCCTTTCCCTTAAAAGCCTGGCATTGGGGTTTAGTGAGCCTTCTTGCCTTGTTCCATGACGTCATCATTCCATTGGGAATGTTCGCATTGCTTGGAAAATTCATGGGCATTGAATTCGGCATTCCCGTGGTCGTGGCCCTGCTTACGGTCGTTGGGTATTCCATAAGCAATAACATTGTCGTTTTTGACAGGATGAGAGAAAATCTTCTGAGAAAGACCGGGTTTGATCTTGAAGACACGGTCAACAGAAGCATTCGGGAGACTCTTGGCCGCAATATCAATACCTCCATAACCACTCTTATTCCCCTGAGCACCATTCTGGTTTTCGGCGGGAGCACTCTCCAGGGATTCTCTCTTGCCTTGATCGCAGGAATCACAGTCGGGCTGTATTCTTCCGTCTTTTTCTGCCCTTCGGTGCTTGTGCGGGGGCTGGGGAATTCTTCAAAGTCTTGACAG
>JACOVZ010000033.1 GCA_016177065.1 Candidatus Wildermuthbacteria bacterium
TAGGTTTCAATGCGAATAGGTTCTTTAAGCTGGTCCTGAGCCGCAAGATATCCTGCGGCAAACGAAATCAAAGAAAGCATAATCAGTATGACTCCCAGTATTATATCAGACTCATATCTTTTGACAAATTGTCGCATTCTTGGTAGCATGGCTTTCGTATGGCAACATCTAAAGCAACGGGGTCCTCAAGGCTCGGAAGAGACTCAGGCCCCAAATATCTCGGATTAAAAGTTGGAAACGGCGAAGCTGTGAAACCCGGCCAGATTTTAGTTCGCCAGAGAGGAACTAATTTCAAAGCTGGATTGAACGTGAAAATGGGCGGAGACAACACTCTTTTTGCTCTCAAAAAAGGAACAGTAAGCTTTGCAACAACCTCCAAAATGAGCTACGATCGCTCCAGGAAGCACATCAAGCTCGTGCGCGTGAACTTAAGCAAGCCCTCATAAATTCCAGAAACAAAGGCTGAGGGTTCAAGGGCCTGGACTTTAACTCCGGGTGAAACTGGGTCCCCAGAAAAAACGGATGATTTCTCAATTCTACGATCTCCACGAGATTCCTTTCGGGGTTTTCTCCTGAAACCACCAATCCCTTATTCTCAAGCCTTTCCCTATATTCGTTATTAACCTCGTACCTATGGCGGTGCCGCTCTGAAACAAGGCTCTTTTGGTATGCCTTTCTGGCAATCGTTCCAGGAATAACCTTGCACTTGTATGCTCCAAGGCGCATGGTGGCTCCATAGCGCGACTCCTCAAGGAGCGCCTTTTGGTCTGGCATCACGTCAATGACAAAATCTCCTTTCTTTGCGAACTCAGACGAGGTTGCGTTCTTGATTTTGCACACGTTCCTGGCAAATTCAATCACCGCAAGCTGAAGGCCGAAGCACAGGCCGAGATATGGAATCTTGTTCTTTCTGCAGAATTCAATTGCCTTGATTTTCCCTTCCACTCCCCTTTCCCCAAACCCTCCTGGCACAATGATTCCGTCAAAACCCTTCAGCTCCAAAACTGCCCGGGAATCTTTTTCGTACTTTTCAGCAGAGAGCCAGGTAATTTGGGGAAGTATCCTGTTGGCCCAGCTTGCATGCTTTATCGCTTCAATCACGGAAATGTAGGAATCGGTAAGGGCAAAATCCCCTGTTTCAAAATATTTCCCCACAATGCCTATCCTCACCTGTTTTTTGACCGTTCTAATCGTGCGGACGAGTTTTGCCCATTCTTTCAGATCCTGCTTTCTCGGCCTTAATCCGAACTTCTTCAGAATTTTATTGCCTAATTCCTCTTTCTCAAAGTTAAGAGGAATTTGATAAATGAAGTCAACGTCGGGAGCTGAGATAACGTCTTCGGGGCGCACGTTGCAGGATATTGAGATTTTCCGCTTGCGGGGTTCGTCCACCGGAAACTCAGATCTTGCGAGAATAAGATCTGGCTGTATTCCTGCCGCATTGATCGTTCTGACAGCTGTCTGCGTTGGCTTGGTCTTCATCTCCCCTATTTTCGGAGGCACCGGAAGATAGCTCACTAAGGCAATGAGAACGTCTCTGGGATACAACAGCTTCATCATGCGAGCTGCTTCCAGAAACAGCATGTTCTGGTATTCGCCAACCGTCCCTCCGATTTCAACCATGACAAAATCCTCCTTGTCTTTCTTTCCTGCCTTCTTGATGCGCGAAATAACCTCTTCCGGGATGTGCGGAACCACTTCCACGCATTTCCCTTTGTATTCAAGATTCCGCTCCCTGTTGATGACAGACTGGTATACCCGCCCTGTGGTAAGATAATTGACTGTGCTGAAATCGCGGTTCAGGAACCTCTCGTAATGCCCGATGTCCTGATCGCATTCGGTTCCGTCATCAGTAACAAAAACCTCTCCGTGTTCCAGAGGGTTCATGGTTCCTGCGTCAACGTTGACGTACGGGTCTATCTTGAGGGCGGACACTCTGTATCCTTTTGCCTGAAGGATCTTTCCGATGGAGGCTGTGGCTACCCCTTTTCCTACGCCAGACATCACTCCGCCGCAAACGAAGATATACCGTGTCATTATAGTATTTATGCCGCTTCTTCCGTGATTATAAGCTTGATTTCTGCTTCCAGATTATGATCAAACACAAGTTGTACGGGATACTCGCCAAGCTCCTTAATGGGATCTTCCAGCTTGATCTGGCTCTTCTTCACTTCAAACCCAAGCTCTTTGAGGCGATCTGCTATCTTTTGGGCATTCACGGATTCAAACAGCTGGCCTTCCTCTCCCACTTTCATCTGGAGGGTGATTTCCATGTCATCAAGCTTGGAAGCCGCTTCCTGAACCAGCTTCAGTTCTCCTTCGGCTTTCTGAGCGAGAAGCTCCTTTTGCAAGGCAAGCCATTCCAAAGCTTCTTTGGTCGCCTGTTTGGCCAGTCCCTGGGGAAACAAAAAATTCCTCGCGTGTCCGTCTGCGACTTCTTTGAGCTCAAATTTCTTTCCCACGTTCTCTACGTCTTGCAGGAGAATAACTTTCATATCTTCATATTCTCATAAACCTTTAACAATTTCAAGTGCCTTGTCCAGCTGGGGATCTTTTTCCTGCTGAATGTTCTCTTCTGTAATATCAATTTCCACGTCTGGTTTCAAGCCTTTGCCCGCGATCAAAGTTCCGTTGGGAGTAAGCCAGTGGGCAACCGTCACCTTCAAAGATGAATTGTCAAAAAAATCCTGGAGCTCCTGGACTGATCCTTTGCCAAAAGAAGTTTTGCCCACAAGCAATGCGTTCAGCTGATCTCTCAAGGCTCCGGCTAAAATCTCAGAGGCAGAAGCTGACCCCTCATTTATCAGGACGACAATAGGCCAGGAGGCAAACGCCGCATTCCCTCTCGCTTGATACACCTGCTGTTCCCGCTCAGGCCCGAAATCTTCAATGACGATTGTCTTGCCCTGTTCAACAAACCAGCCTGCGATATCCTGGGAAACTTCAAGGTATCCCCCAGGGTTGTTCCTTAGATCAAGGACAATGCCGCCAGCTCCGCTTGATATGATCTCGTTTGCCGCTTTCTGGAAGTCTATCCCGGCTTTCTGGGAAAACTGGTAAATCCTAAGATAGGCAATGTTGCCTTCTTTCATTTCCCATTTCAGAGAAGGAACTTCAATCACAGCCCTCTCAATGCTAAAGTCCCTGGGCTTGTCCCACCCGGCGCGCAAAATGCTCAAGACAATTTTTGTTCCCTTGGGGCCCCGTATCAAAGAAACCGCCTTGTCTACGGTCATATTGTCTGTTGCAGCATCTCCGATCTTCAGAATCATATCCCCTGCTCTGATCCCGGCTTTCTGGGCTGGAGTGCCTTCCAAGGGAGCCACTACTTTCAAGACAGCATCCCTGATGCCGATTTCCATTCCCACGCCTTCAAACATTCCCTTTACGTCGTCAAGGAATTTCTTCGCCTCCTCAGGAGAAAAGAACACGGAATAGGGATCTCCCAAGCTCTGCACCATTCCGGAAATGGCGCCGTACACCATGTTCTGGTAATCAAGCGCGTCAGCGTCAACGAATTTGTCCTGCACACTCTTCCACGTTTCCCAGAATAACGAGAAATCAACCGCTTCTGGCTTTCCGGCTTCCAGGTTCAGGACTCCCTGGACCTGGATATTTCTTGTCTGGCTCTTTCCGAGAGAAAACCCGAAGCCAAACACCGCCCCTCCAATGATCAGGACCGTCAAAGAAACCGCAAATATCCTGGAGAATGATTTCATACAAGAGAAACTATACCATACCCGCACAATGGATACAATGAAAAAGGTGGCGAACTATGCCGCCACCTTTGAAAGAGCGCTATCTCCAGCATAATGATGATCCTTCCAGCTTACTCCTTCAGGATCCCCCACGATTTCAATGAACAAAAGGGAAGGACTATCTTTGGTTTGAAGCTGGTGGAACTTGCCTTTCTCAATGATTTGAGAATGTCCCAATCGTATGCGAGTTATCCTTTTCCCCGCGCGCAGATAGGATTCTCCTGCAACAACATGAAGAATTTCGGTCTTGGTTTCATGAAAATGAAACGAGGTTGTTGTTCGCGGAGGCAAACACTGAAGCAGTATGCCGTAGCCACTTTCTTTTCGTACTGCATAATAGACAGCTTTGGATCCTGGCGATTGCGATCTCATGGGCGGATCGCAACGGTCAAGCCCAATAAGAGCAACGAACAAGCGATTTTCTCCAAACGGGATCTCTACAATCTCCTGTAGGATGTTTGCGAGTCTTTTCCTGTCAGCACTGTAGATAAGCGCAATGCCGTTTCTTCTCAGAGAAACGTTCCAATCGCGGGGGAATCTGCGTATTCCGTTCAAATCCATGACCTATTTTTCCTTTCTTTGTTAAAGTTCAATGGTGTCCCGGGTGGGATTCGGACCCACGACCACTTCCTTAAAAGGGAATTGCTCTACCAGCTGAGCTACCGGGACGCGAAAGCATTATATACCTTCTTTCCTTAATTTTTCAAGAAGGTCTTTCTGCTCTCTTGATATTTTCTTTGGAACCTTGAGCTGAACCTGAATATACATATTGCCTCTGCCAATACGGGAAAACCTCGGAATCCCCCTCTCTGGAATCCTGAACACTTTGCCGGATTCTGTTCCAGCTGGAATCTTCAAAAGAAAAGCTGTGCCTTCAAGAGTCGGGACCTCAACTTCATCTCCTAAAGCCAAGACTGCAAAAGAAAGAGGGAGGATCAGGTGAAGATCATCTCCTTTTCTCTCAAACACAGGATGTGATTTCAGCTTGATCCGCACATACAAATCTCCGCTTTGCCCCTTTTTCCTTCCTGCGTCTCCTTTGCCCTGAACCTTGAGCACCTGATTTGAATCTACGCCCGATGGAATCCGCATGCGTATCTTTTCTTCGCCCCTGATTCTTCCTTCTCCTTTGCACACATTGCAGGCTTTTTCCGGCCTCCAGCCTTCTCCCTTGCACTCAGGACAGAGAACTTCCTTGGTGAAGGACCCCAGCACTGTTCTGCGGATCTGCTGAACCTTGCCTACCCCCCTGCAGGAAAAACACTCCCTAACCTTGGAATCTGGTTCAGCTCCTTTGCCTTGGCATCTGGAGCACGCAAGGAACTTCCGAAAGGTTATGGTTTCCTCCCTTGCCTGGAGCACGGCTTCCAAAGGCATTTGAAGCTCAATCTCAATATCCTCTCCTCTTCTGAAATCCTGCTCCTCTCCCTGAGCTCCGAAGAAATCTTCAAATATGTCTCCGATGTTCCCGAAATCAAAGTTAAAGTCAGTTCCTTCCTCGCCCCTTGCTCCAGGCCCTCCCCAGTTCCAGCGGAATCCGGAGAATCCTCCTCCGCCCGGGCCTGCGCCCTCAAACACCCTGCCGTATTTGTCGTACTGAGTGCGCTTGCTGGCATCTGAGAGAACCTGGTAGGCCTCATTGATCTCTTTGAAGTTCTTTTCATCGCCTCCTTTGTCTGGATGATGCTGATGGGCAAGCTTGTAGTAGGCCCTCTTGATTTCTTCTGGGGTCGCGTTCTTCTGTATGCCTAAGATTTTGTAGTAATCTTTCATGCTTGAGGCTGTTCTCCTCCCGATTGCTCCTGAGGAGGATTCTGTTTATATACCTCCTGCCCTATCTTCTGTATGGTTTCAGAAAGCTCCTGCGTTGCCAGCTTAATTTCGTCCATGGTATCTTGTTCTTTCGCTTTCTTCAACGCTGAAAGCTTTTCTTCAACTTCTCTCTTCGTATCTGCTGAAATTTTGTCTCCGTTGTCTTTTAAGGTTTTCTCGGTGGTGTAGATAAGATTATCTGCGAGGTTTTTTGCCTCCACGGATTCTCTCTTCTGGCTGTCTTCTGTCGCATGAAGCTCTGCATCTTTTTTCATCTGCTCCACTTCTTCCTTTGAAAGCCCTATGGATCCTTCAATCTTAATAGACTGGGCTTTACCTGAAGCCTTGTCTTTCGCATTCACGACAAGCAAGCCATTTGCGTCAATGTCAAAGGTCACTTCAATCTGGGGAAGACCGCGAGGAGAAGGAGGAATGCCGTCAAGAACAAACCTGCCAATGCTCCTGTTATCCTGGGCCATCTGGCGCTCTCCCTGCAAGACATTGATTTCAACAGACGTCTGATTGTCTGAAGCAGTGGAATACACCTGGCTTTTTGAAGTGGGAATGGTCGTATTCTTTGCTATCATCACGGTATTCACCCCTCCCAAAGTTTCAATGCCCAAAGACAAAGGCAGAACATCAAGGAGAAGAACGCTTTTAATATCCCCTTCCGGGGCTCTTCCTTCTTCTTTTGCCGTCAAGATTTCTGCCTGCACCGCAGCTCCCATGGCAACCACTTCTTCAGGATTTATGGTTTTGTTCGGTTCTTTGCCAAAAAATGTTTTCATTGCGTCCCTTACAGAAGGAATGAGCGTTGTTCCTCCAACCAGCACGATTTCATCAATTGCTCCTTTTCCAAGTTTTGATTCCTCCAGAGTCTTGCGGACCCGCTCCACAGACCTTTCAGTGAGATCTCTTACCATGCTTTCAAACTGAGACCTCGCAAGCTTCTTGTACAAATGCTTGGGGCCTGAGGCATCGGAGCTGATAAACGGAAGGTTGATTTCAGTTTCTTGGGCGCTGGATAACTCAATTTTTGCCCGCTCTCCAGCCTCTTTGAGCCTTTGCAGGGCCAGCGGGTCTTTCGCAAGGTCAAGCCCTTCATCTTTCTTGAACTCAGCCACAATCCAATCAATGACCCTCTGGTCATAGTCGTCTCCTCCCAGATGCGCTTCTCCTCCGGTTGCTAAAACCTCCACCGTGTCTGCACTTACGTCCATAACGGTCACGTCAAGCGTTCCTCCTCCAAAATCATACACCACGACCTTCTCAGCTTTCTTCCTTCCCAATCCATAGGCAAGAGCCGCCGCAGTGGGCTCGTTGATAATCCTCAAAACGTTGAACCCCGCAATTTCCCCTGCGGTTTTGGTTGCTTTTCTTTGCGAATCGTCAAAGTTCGCAGGGCACGTGATGACGGCATTGGTGATTTTCTCTCCGAGTTTTTCTTCGGCGTCAAGCTTGATTTTCTGGAGTATCATGGCCGAAATCTCAATCGGAGTGTGCCACTTCTCCCCCATTTTCACCTCAACTCCTCCGTCTGCTCTCCGCCTTGTTTCATACGGAAGCAGTTTCAGTTCCTTTTGGACTTCAGGGTCCTCAAATCTCCTCCCGATGAATCGCTTCACGGAATGAACCGTATTCGTAGGATTGGTGATTGCCTGGCGCTTTGCCAGAACTCCCACCAAACGCTCGCCGTTTTTAGACATTGCAACCACGGAAGGAATAAGTATGGAGCCCTCCCTGGATTCCAAGCACTTAGGCTCTCCGTCTTGGATGACAGCCATTTTTGATATTGCGGTTCCCAGATCAATCCCCAATGTTTTTGCCATAGTGTTATTTGTCGTTGTTATTTGCTGTTGTTATTTATCATTTTGACACTTTCACTTTTGCAGGCCTCAGAAGCCTTCCCTGGTACAGATACCCCTTCTCCAGCACTTCAAGAACTTTCCCGGGTTCCTTGTCTGCAATCTCCTCCTCTTGAACCGCTTCATGCACAGCCGGATCAAATGCCTTGCCTTGCGCTTCAAGTTCCTCCACATTCTGGTTTTTCAGAAAACCCTGGAATTGCGCCTTCAGACTCAGCACCCCTTTGATGTATTCATCTTCTTTCATGCCATTGGGGATTTTCTGCTCCGCTATCTCCAGGTTGTCCAGAATCGGAAGAAGCTTCAGAATCAGGTTCTCTGCGGCATATTCTCTCATCAGCTTCATGCGGCCCAGGTCTTCTTTCTTGTAATTGATCAGATCCGCCCTTGCCAGCTTCCATTGCGCCAGGTATTCATCTTTCTGCCTGAGGGTTTCCTCAAGTTGTTTTTTTAATTCCTCTTGTTCTTTTTCCATATGTCTTTAAATGCGTTCAGCGCTTTAATGTTCTTGGTATATGCCATGCGCTTGGGGCCGAGAATAGCGGCGATGCCTTTGCCGTGTTCACTCGTATCGCACCCGGCAATCATTATGCTGAACTCATTGATTCTTGAAAAAGGATTCTCCTTCCCGATGAATACCTGAATTTCAGATCCTGCCTCCAAAGTTTGCACGTTCTTTTCAAAGTCGCCCAGGAATCTTGCGAAGCTTTTAATGCTTCCCTGATCTTCAAACTCAGGCTCTTCCAGGAGCTCTTCCCATCCCTCTTTCCAGAGAATCCCGCTGCTTTCAAGGCTCATTGCGACAAGGCCTGAACTCAGCTGAGCAAGGTTTCTTGCTCCAAAAGCCGCAAACTCCAGGGCATCTGGCATATCGCCAGCAAGAGCCTCCTGGAGCTTTGAGTTTTCTTCAATTCTCTGTTTTTTCTCCAAGATCTCATCCACGAAAAACCGGTATCCCCCGTCTGTGGGCACTCTGCCTGAAGACGCATGGGGCTTGCGCAAAAATCCCTGGCGGGACAGAAACATCATCTCGTTTCTCAGAGTTGCGGGACTCACTCCAAAATCATGGAGCTCTTGCAGCATCTGAGAACTCACGGGGCACGCTTGTTTGATGTATTCAGAAACAATCCCTTCCAGTATATCTTTTTGGCGATTGGTCAATTCCATAGGATATAGTATGCACTAAGCAAAATTAGCAGTCAAGAGCAAAGACTGCTAATACCTTCTCTTTGAGGACATATCCCTCTTTCCCGAGTTTCTTGCGCGTGGTATACTGTTTGCATGTATAAGATTGTTCAAGGGCCGAAAACAACCTGGATAGATATTCAGAATCCCACGAGCGAAGACACCACATTCTTGAAAGAAAGGTTCGCTTTCCATCCTTTGGTTATGGAGGAACTGATTCCCCCCATATGGAGAACAAAAGTGGAGGTGTTTGCCAACTATCTTTTCCTCGTGCTCCATTATCCCCTGTACAGCAAAGAGTCCAGAGAAACCAGGCCCCAGGAACTGGACATTATCATCACGCAAGATACCATTGTCACAAGCCACTACCGCTCCCTGCTTCCCCTGAAATATCTCTTTGACAGGTGCAACGCGGATCCCGAAGCGCGGGCAGAATACATGAATGAAGGCGCAGGCCAGCTCCTGTTCCACATTCTCAATGAATTGTGGGAAAGCAACCTTTTAAAGCTCACGAGGCTGAATAAAAAGCTTGACGAGGTTGAAGATGCCATCTTCAAAGGCCAGGAAAATCAGATGCTGAAAGAAATCTCGTTCACGAAAGCAGACATTATTGATTTTCTCAGAATCGTGGTGCCGCAGGGAGACATCTTTGAGTCGCTCAAGACTGAAGGCACCAAATTCTTCGGCCAGGAAATGGAGCCTTACTTTTCTCACTTAATCGGGCACTGGAGCCAGGTCAAAAATGACTTGCAGTCTTACAAAGACACGATCAGAGCTCTTGAAGAAACCAACAACTCCCTTTTAGCTTACAGGACCAATGAAATAGTGCGCGTCCTGACCCTGTTCTCCGTTATCGTGCTCCCCATTATACTCTTGTCGCAGATCTTCGGGATGAATCTCAATATTCCGTTTGTTGAAACTCCCAACAACTTCTTGTACATCATTATCCTCATGCTCATTGGAACTGCGGGAATGATTTTCTACTTTAAGAAGAAAAAGTGGATGTGACCTGCCCCGTTCTACGGGGTTAGCGATATTGAATATACGCTTGATCTCCAAAACGAAGGTCAATATATTCCAGCCGATTCCTCTGTGAAGATGGAATCTTTTTTTCCAGCACTGCCTGCAATTTTGTGAACTGCCAGCCAAGGTCCCCTTTTGGGTTAGAGTATGCCTGCCAGCCTTCTTTGCTTTTCCAGTTCGCCCGCATCTCTGAAGCAAGAGCCACCGAAACAAACTCCACTTTGGCCTCTTTTAGCAAGCTGGATTCCCGGACTTTCTCAAGAAATGAATTGACAAAAGATAAAAGCTCGTCTGAAAGCGCCTGCTCTCCAAGCGCGACCTGCCCGCCGCGAGCATCCTGAATGACAAATGCGCCGTCTTCTGGCTTTTCCATGAAGATAACGCCGGCATTATCCATGGCAAAACAAGCAGTATGTTCATTGCACCATACTGCAATTTCTGTCCGTTCTTGCACCTCAATCTGCAGATTCCGAGCAAGCGTTCTGTGAATTTTCGCATACTCCACTTCAGGGAAACTTTTTTCAATGCCCTCTTCCATTGCCTTCAGATTCAGAAAAACCAAACTCCTGGTATCCCAAAGCGCAACGCGCCTTGAAACTTCAGATTCCGCTCTCTCTAGGATTTTCTTTTGGAGGTCTATTGTTGCGCCTTCCACAACAATGTTTTGAGTTTGGAACAAAGATGAAATGACAAGCGCGTAGAATACTGCGCCGAATACCGAAACAAAAAGAACTGCAATCCAAAAAGCCTTGGTCAGATACAAGGGTTTTCTTCTTCTTGGTCTTTTGTAGCTTCTGCTTTTCCGCTTCATTCTCTTACAAATGGCGCCTCATTCTTCTGATTTTTTCAAAAATCATGGTCGGCCAGTACTTCAGAGACAAAGGGAGATCCTTTGCCGTCACATACAGGTGCGCTTTCCCGCCAAATCCCATTTTAAAAAGCGTAGGGCCTGACCACGGATGATCCTTCTGTTTTACGGGATCCACATATCCCCAAAAATCATACACAGAGCATCCCCTTTTCTTTGCCTCTTTAATAGCTTCCCACTGGATAAGGTAAGGCACGGAGAGCTTTGCATACTGAGGCAAAGACACTGCGTGGTGATAAAAGCCCTGGCCTGCCCAGAATACCACGAAAGAAGCAGCCGCAACCTCGCCCTTGTATCTGCCCCAGAATATGCTTGCTTGGCCGTCTTTTGCAAAAGAATTGAATTCATTTTCAAGATATTCCAGAGAAAATGGCGTGAAATGCTGGCGTTTGGAAACAATCTCATGAAATTTGGAAAAAGGCTTCACGTCGTCAATATCCTTGCTTTGGGATATTGAAATATCTGCGTTTTCTTGGGCTTTGCGGATAAGATAACGGGTGGTTTTCCTCATGCCCTTGAACAGCTCTTCTTCAGAAGGAGCAATGTCAAGCTTCCAAGAAGCTTCAGGGTGCATTTGCAAGGGAGCTTCAAGAAATCCAAAACCCTTGAACAGCGCATTGTTCTCTTCATTCCTTTCCCACACGGGATTTATCCGTATGAAGCTTGCCTGTTCTTCCTTCGCGATTTCTCTCAATCTTTCCAGCAGAATCTGCAGAATCTGTGATTTGTTGTTTGCTATTTGTAATGTATCTAAAGTTATTGGACCGTGAGGCACAAGCAAAAATGTTCCCCGCTTTGCAGACACTCTCACAACCTGAGCAATGCCAAGCAGCTCCCCGCCTTTGGCGGAAAAGAATCCAAACCGCCATATCTTCCCCCTCATTAACTTTTGAAACTCTCCCCAATTCCAAGACTGCAAAAATGTCTTGTCTCTGCAAGAAGACGCAAATGACTCCCACTGCTCCTTATCTGTAATCTCTTTAATTTCCATATTTCTTGATGAATTCTACCACAACTTTTGCATCACCTTCAGAAATATTAATGTGCGTGGGAAGATTTAAGGTAGTTTTTGCCAGTCTCTCTGCAACAGGACAGTTTCCTGCAACATACCCAACTGCATCCAATTGAGTATCATATGGAGCAATAGGAGTAGTATACCAATCGCCAAGCAGCATATTCCGCTTATGCCAAGATTCATAAAGTATTTCATGAGCCCTGGGATGTTGTACGGTAAATCGTAAGAAGCTATGCTTTATTTTTTTTGAGAACA
>JACOVZ010000034.1 GCA_016177065.1 Candidatus Wildermuthbacteria bacterium
AGGAAGGATTTCCGAATTCCTTTTTAAGATAGGGCATCATTTCCTTCAGCACCTTGGGATCCAAAGGAGTTGATGCTGCGTAATCAAGATAAATCTTTTTTTTCATCCCGTTAGAAGTCTATTACTTTCTTATTATCATTGCTCATAAATTCTTCATATGCCTGCTAGAGCCATGCAAAGCTTATTGTGCAGATACTTCTAACGGGATTCATAGATTCAGCGGATTTCCTTGTATGAAGTTTCCTTTGATTTGCCTGTTAAAAAAAACCAGGAATATTGAAAAAGATACCTAAATCCTTCAGCAATGGGATTTCCCTTTAAAAGCCTTCGGGCCGAACTCCACACCCACATATTCTGGATAAACCTTACTTTGCCTTGCTTCATGAGCTTTCTCGCAAGGTCCAAATCTTCTCCGTACATGATGATTTCTTCTGAAAATCCTCCCGCCCTTTCAAACGCATCCTTTCTCACTGCAATATCAGCCCCGTTCCACAACGCCCCCTTCTTGAGAACGCTCTTTAAAAGGAATTCCCCAATGACAGGGTACAGAATCTTGAAGTTTACAAATTCTATGAATTTATACCTCATGGGCAAGTCATAAAACCTTGAAGGCCCTGAAATCCCGACAAGCCTGGGATCTTGAGAAAAATATGAAAGCGCTGTTTTGGCCCAATGATCAGGAATCATGCTGTCTGCGTCTATAAACGCAAGAATGTTTCCTTGCGCCTCTTTTGCCCCCCTGTTTCTTGCCTTGGTCATGCCCTGGCGAGGCTCATGAATCAAGCGCGCTAAAGGAAAGTCTCTCTGCACAATTTCAGAAGTAGCATCATTGCTGTTGTTGTCAACAACAATAACCTCAAAAGAAGAAATCCCTTTTTGGTTCAAAAGAGATTGCAGGCATTTTGAGATGTATTTTTCCTCGTTGTAGGCAGGAACAATGAATGAAAGAGTCATAGCAAACCTATCAATCACTCTAAAACTTAGGGAGAAAACGTCAACCCTGAAAACTTGGCGAGACCGAGCTTCACTTAAAGAGGGATTTGGCTGCGTTCCAGATTGAAGGATCCTTTTGCTTTTCTTTCATCCAGTACCACCACTCTGATCCCCATAGATAATGCTCTTTCAAGCCAGTCTTTTTCGCAAACTCAATGTTTTTTGTGAACTGTTCTGCATTCATGGTCTTTTCCTGCTCTGCAAGAGAGCTGAAATATAAAAGCTCAGGACCCCAGGGCTCTGCCTGAAGCTCGGCCCCGATCACTTCCTTTCCAAAGAAATACGAGATAAGCTCTGCTTTTCTCCAGTAGAATACCGGAGGCAAGGGATAGGTAAAATACAAGTTAAGCTGCTGCACCCACACCTTCCTATACATGGTAGTTCCCACAATATCTCCGTATCTGGCAGACCCGGTCCAGAAAGACCCTTCTCCGCTGTCTGTGATAAGAATCTGACGGTTCGGATCCAAGGATTTTACCAAAGCAACCTCTTTCTTAAGGAATTCTTTATCTGTCCACGGGCATTCTCCGAAAGGAAAGAAAGGTTCATTCTCAATTTGCCAAGCCCTGATCGCGGGAACATCCTTGTACCTTAAAACAAGCGCTTGAAGCAATTGTAAAATGCGTTCTTGCTGAACTTCTTTGGGCAGCCCTTGAGCCCAGCCCGGAATGTGGCATTCAGGCCATCTCGTTGTTTTCATCCCAATAACGGGAATGATGCTGAGGTTCCTGGAGGAAGCCTGTTCAATCTGCCAGTCAAAATCTTCAAAGGAATATTCCCCTTGCTCAAGCTCTGCAAGATCCCACCGAAGAGCAAGCTTTATGCGTTTCACTTTCAAATCGTCAAGAAGCGCGAGATAGGCCTTTTTCCAATCAAGACCGAGGTTTTTGGCGTGCTCTGAGGAAAAGTTCACTCCCCAGAGAATATTCTTTGGCTCGGGAGCCTTACCCAGGAAAAGATACGAGAAGGCGATTCCAAGGAATATTGCCAGCACTATGCACAAATAGCGGAGAATCTTTTTCATGGCAAAGCAAGAATGAGAATGCCAAAGACAATGCACAAAATTGCGAGAACCTTCTGCGCAATGCCGCTTTTTGAAATCTCTTCTTTTAAGATACGGGGGAATGCTGCGGAAAGCAAGACTGCAATCAGAAGAATGACGGCATACTGCACTCCCTGAAGAGCGCTCACAAAAGGAAGAAACGAAAGCGGAACGAGGAATATTGCAAAACTCTTGAGGATTTCAGCACTAGCTCCAGCCCCCTGGTTTATGCAGAACACAAAGGCAATGCGGGGAAAACGCCAAAAAGGCTTGGCTGTTTTGCGATTTCCTGCAAAGACCTGGCTCGCCACTTCTTTTGAAAAGATTAAAAGCAAAAGCGCAACAATCAGCCCCCCTATTCTCATTGTGATGAACCCTGACCAAAATGGCTGCGAAAGATATACGTACTTTGCCATCACAAACGCAAGGCCGAAAAAGAAGGCGTTAAGAAAAGCAATCCGCATGCTTTGAAGATTCATGCCTTTCCCCTTTTCAAACGTAATCAAAAAAGCTCCGAGGATTAAAAGAAAAAAAGAAAAAAACTGAGGCAGAGAAAGAATGGTCTGCCCTCCGGAAAAAAGAAAGAGGAAGAAGAACACAAAAAGAGCGCTCAGGCTCCCCATTGCGGGAATAATCCTGGAAGCTTCGTACCGCTGAACTCCGGTTGCGTACCAATACAGAGCATAGATCAGAAAAACTCCAGATCCTATGCTCAAAAGAAGCTGGGGAAGTGGTGGAAGTAAAAATCCTACGAAAGGAATCAGAAGAAACGTAAGCATTCCGAGAACGCCGATAGAAAACGCGTACAGGGCAGGCTGTATCCTTGCTTTAGAAAGCAGGTATTTATCGGCAAGCGAGACTGCCGCGAACATGACGTAGGAAGTTATAGCAAAAATCAGCCAAGCCATATTTTTATGAAGCGCAAATAATCTTTGAAATATTCTCGGTTCCCCGCTTTTCCATTTCCACAAACCCCTGCATGGCGGCCTCTGCGAAAGAACCTTTATTGATCATATCTTGCACCCATTCTGCGGCAAGCTTCGGATCTAATTGCTTGATCCCTGCTCCCAAGGAAACAATGTACTCCTGGTTATGATCTTCCTGGGATCCTACGGGAGGAGCCAAAAGCAAAGGTATGCCCAAGGCCGCATAAAATACAAGCTCTGAAGGCTTTGTCCATAAAATATCTGTTTTGCGGAGAACTCTCGCAAACTCCCAAAAATATTCATGTCCCGTGTTTCTGTACACAATGTTCACCGAAGAAGAAAGCCTGTGTTTTGCCGCCAGCTCGTGAAAATGCTTTGTCACCCCTTTGTGCATTCCGGCTACGAGATTCAATCGGATTTTCCTGCGCCTGAGCAAAGGGCTCAGCCCCTCTAGCACCTCCTGCGCTATGTCTTCCTGAACCCCGGCTCCTCCAACCGCAAAGGTTACAACCGGAACCTGCTTTCTTTTAGCGGGGACTGCTCCCAAATAATGCTTCACAAGATCGGCATAAGACTTTTGATACTCCCCTGCAGGGTCTAGGGCTTGGATTCTTCTTCTTAAGTCTTCTTTTGCGTGGCGCAGAAGATCCGGAGGCAAAGGGAATCCGGTATGGAAAATGTTCCTACCAGGAACCCCGTAGCGCAAAAGCCGCTCTCTCGCAACGGACGTTGGAACAAAATATCCGATTTCGCTTTGGGCCGCTTTCAAGGGAGCCCATGCCCGAGATATATCAGTATCAGTAACCACAAGCCATACGGGCCCTTCATATCCCCAGTATTCTGCCATAAACGCAATCGCGGGAAAGGTGGCTACAAGCGGAAGCGGATTCTCATTAAGCCTTTCAATCAAATGCTTGCCCCATTGTTTTTTCTCCATGAGCCCGTACACCTGCCTGAGCTGAAGCGTAGGATGCTCAATAGCCTGCATTTTCGGATAGAATTCCTGAATTTCCTGAAACTTGTCAAAAATGCCGAACACAATATCTCCCAGAACAGGAATCTTCTTGAAACGCGACATCGTTTCATACAGCCTTCTGCTTGTTTCCCAGACAGCCTTGTCTGAATGGGGAATCCCCTGATACTGGTCCGCGTGAACCACTCTTTGGCCCTGAGCAATGCTTCTTAAAGCGAAGGCGGCTCTTTGATGCCCGTATCCCATGGAGGTATCCACAACCCATGCTTTTTTAAAAGACGCGCTCATTCAGCCAGTATATCATCTTTAAAGATATTCGTACTCTTGTTTAAGTTTCCGGATGATAAAAAAGAGGAACATGTAGAAACCAATGAATAGCCAAAGAGAGCCTGAGCGGAGCGCGATTGTCGCAAAAGGAACCTGCGCAAAAAGCTCCATGACGAGAATTAAATACTTGGTTAGCAGCACTACGGGAAAAGACAGCAGCATGCCCAAAACGCTCCAAAGAGACCCCGCAACCAGCAGCAAGAACCCAAGTCCAAGAAGCAGAGGCACTATGGGAAGAACAAGGATATTCGCGAGGATTCCCACGAACGAAACATACCCGAAGTTGTAAACTAAGACAGGAAGCGTGAACAACTGGGCGGCAAAATTCATTGCGATAATGTCGCGCAGACCAAAGGTTTCGGGAACCTTATGCAATATCCTGCGGAACAAAGGAAACGCCGTGATAATCCCGAACGTGGCGAGAAACGAAAGCTGAAATCCTACGTCTCTTGTTAAAAGCAAGGGATTTTGCAAAAGCATGAGGGCAGCCGCGAACACAATCGCGCGCAAAGAAATCTGCATTCTTCCGAAATACTGGCTGAGAAGCAAAATTCCCCCCATGATTCCAGACCTTACGGCCGATGCTTCAGCTCCCGTTAACAGCACAAAAAACACCATGAACGCAAAGGAGGCCGCAATGGCCTGCTTTTTCCATAATCCAAGCCAAAGCAGAAAAGGCATGAGCATATTCGTGAGAATAACAATGTGCTGGCCTGAAATTGCAATAACGTGCCTGAGGCCGGTCTTGTTCAGCTTGTCTTTTAACTCCTTGCTCATCCTTCCTTGATCTCCCAGTAATAATGCTTCCAGAATAGTGCCCTCGGGAGGAGAAAAGTTCCAGAACAGCACGCTTCTGAATCTCTGCTTTGCAGAAAGAATATCGGCATAGAAAAGAGAAAATGGGTTTTTGTAGCCCCCTCGCCTTAAAAGATTAATCTCCGGATTTCTCATCACAGCTCCAATGCCCTTTGTTTCAAGAAACTCCCTGTAGTTAAAATCTTCAAACGCAGGGGGCAGCTCAAGAATCCCTTTGGCTGAAATCGTGTCTCCGTACTGAAACGAGGAGAACCTGCCTGCCTGCAGCAGTATGCTTCCTTTTGCGCCATCAGGCTTTAAAACAATGTCCGTGCTGTATTCTCTCAGCTGGGGATCTTTTGATACGATTCCCTGGATCAAAACTTCTTTCGCAAAGTATGGCTCAAACTCCCAAGAAGCAGTTTCGGAGCGCAAAAAAAGAGTGTGTGCAAACACTCCTCCAATAAACGCGATGCTAAGGAAGAAAAGAATCCTACTCACCTTCAAATCCCGTTGCAATCACCGTAAGCTTTGCTTCGCCCTGCTTGAGATTTCTGTCATAGGCTGCTCCAAAGATAATCTTTGCCGAAGGGCTCGCTTCCTGCCTGATTTTCTGCGCAACCTCCTGAATTTCATTCAGACTCAAGTCATCGGAACCTGCGACATTGAACAAAACTCCCTTTGCCCCTTTCAGGGATACTGTAAGCAGAGGAGAATGCAATGCGGCTCCGAGAGCCGTGTCCATGCGCTTTTCTCCTTTTCCGTATCCTACTCCAAAGACCGCGCGCCCTGCGTTTTTCATTAATCCTTTGAGATCCGCAAAGTCCACGTTCACAATTCCGGGGAGCGCGATAAGGTCTGAGATTCCCTGCACTGCTTCCCGCAGAACTTCGTCTGCCTTCCAAAAAGCTGAGAGCACCGTGGTGTCAGGGCCCGCAATCTTGAGAATCTGGTCGTTCGGAATGCTCAAAAGCGTGTCCACTTTGCCTTCTAATTCTTGCAATGCATTCTGAGCAAGCCTTGCCCGCCAAGCGCCTTCAAAAGAAAAGGGCTTTGTGACAACAGCAACAACAAGAGCACCCTGGGATTTCGCTATTTCCGCGATAACGGGAATGGCGCCCCCTCCTGTTCCTCCTCCAAGCCCGGCAGTCAAGAACACCAGGTCAGCTCCCTTGAGAGATCCGGCCAGCTCCTCCCTGCTTTCAAGCGCGGCCTTTCTTCCTGTTTCAGGATTCATCCCGGCTCCCAAACCTCTCGTAGATTCTTTCCCAAGCTGAATCTTCTTGTGCGCCTGGATTTTCTTTAAGTCTTGGGCATCCGTGTTGACCGCGATGAGTTCAACGCCAGCAACCTTGCACTGCATCATGCGATCAACGGCGTTCCCTCCAGCTCCCCCTATCCCCATCACTTTGATGCTGATTTTCGGATTCATATGCTTAAGGAATGAAAATCTTGAATATTTTCTTTACTCTCTGCATAAAATCTCCTGACCCTGCGGAGAACCCGTGCCCTTGGCTCTGAAAACCCCGAGCAACCAATCCCATGACTCCCAGGAAAACAGGGTCTGTTTCAAATGTGGCGATTCCGTGCGGAGTTCCAATGCGCGAAGGAAGCTTCAATTCTTTCTTTGCGAACTCCGCAATCTTGGGAAGCTTCGCTCCTCCGCCGATAAGCACCACGCCCCCGGGGAGCGTGCCCTGCCTGGAAATCGTTTTAAACTCTTTGTTTACGAATTGGAAGATTTCCTTCGCTCTGGCCTCAATGATATGCATGACTATTTTGGGAGAAAACGTAAAAGAAGGAGAATCCGGAATTTCAAGCGTTTCTTTTCTCTTGCCCTTGAGCTGAGAAAGCGTGCCGAACTCCTTTTTGATCGCTTCTGCGATGTCATGCTCCGTGCGAAGGCCAATGGCAATGTCGTTGGTGATATTCTCAGACCCCACAGGGAACACCGCGGCATGCACAACATCTCCTTCCTCATACACCGCGAGATTCGTGGTGCCGGCCCCCAAATCAATAACCGCAACCCCAAGCTCTTTCTGCCGCGGAGTAAGAACCGCTTCAGTTCCCATTAATGGAGAGGGCACGATCTCTGCGATATCCAGGTCAGCTCCGAACACCGCTTCGGTAAGATTCTTGATGTACGGAGAAAACGCGCACAAAGCCAGAACGTCTGCCTCCAGCCTCACGCCTTTCATTCCCGCCACTTCCCTGGCTGAATCCTGGCCGTCAACCATGAAACGCTTGGGGAACACGCTCAAGACCTCTTTGTTTGAAGGAAGAGAAAATGTCTGGGCAGCTCCCATAACCCGATCCACGTCTTCCTGGGATATTTGGCCGTCTGCCCTTGAAACCGCAACGATTCCATGGGAAGGAACCACGGAAATATGGCTTCCTCCGATATTCACCAAGACCTGATCCACTTTATGGGAACTCAGGTTTGCCACCCGCTGCTTTAAGGCCAGAATCTTTTCTGCAGTTTCTTTGGGCTTTACCACCTGTCCTTTTCTCACGCCAGAAGAAGGCTCTTGGGCCAAACCAATAATCTCCAGCCCCTGGCCCTGCTCTTCTTCCTTGAGCCTGGCTTGCGCCATTTTTATTGAGTGGCTTCCAATATCCAGGCCCGCGATAATATGTGAGCTCATGCGTTAACGCTTTACAAACAAGGAATAATACTCAGCTTCTTTTTTCTTCATTGCATAATGGCTGTATCCCAGCAGATGCAAGACCCCATGGATAAAAACCCTGAGAAGCTCCTCTTTGAAAAGTATACCATAATTCTTGGCATCCTGGGAAATCTTCTCGGGGCACAGCACAATTTCTCCCAGCCCAAGCTCAGGCTCCTTGAAAGAAAGCACATTGGGGACATAGCTTTTCTTGCGGTACCTGCAATTGAGTTCTTGAGCCCTTTTTGAATCCACAAGCACAATAGACAATACGGGACGCGAAATCCTGTGCTTGCGAAAAATCTCCTGCGCTGTTTTTTGCAGGAGCTTCATATCAATTTTTGTTTTTGTGAGATTCGCAATTTCCAGCATTGCTTTATTCTACCGTTTTTCAGGCCCATCGCAACTATTGACAATTTCATAAAAAGGTAGTATGATTTATCCGCAACTTAAAAATTAAATACGGAGGGAAACGCACGTGAAAAGCATCAAAACAGTCCTGGCGATTCTGGCAGCAATCGTAGTTCTGGGTCTTCTGGGAACCGGCATACTCTCTGCTGGCGGTTTTACTCAGGGAAGCCAGTCTAAGCCCGTAAAGATTACTACCCCCACGGATGAACCAATTGGGGTGGAACTAATCAGCGCAATTCCCCCTAGTATAGTAGACGAATACGCTGTTTATCCCGGACAACCCCAGGTACTCACTTACGAAGTATACAACCGTGGACCAATTTCGTATGTGGTAGCGGTTGTACCCAGCATCACCGGAACATGGCAACAGGCACCGGAATGGGAACTTCGATTGGTGGGCCCAGCATACCCTCCATTTGAATTCAGCCAAGGTTTTGCGCATATTCTCGTAGAACCTGGCCAAAAGGTGACGGTTGAATTATGGTTTATGTGGCCTAGAGGAATCACCATCAATCCGCTTCCTTCTGCAACAGTTGTCCTCAACGCTACAAGAACAAACTGCTGGAAGGTAAAGGATTGCCCCTGGGGCTAAGCAGACATATCTCAATAAGCTCCGGGAGGTCTCAGAAATGAGACCTCTCCGGAGCTTTTTATTTCCATGCTCTTCTCTTTTTTGGTATACTCTAACAATGCACGCAAAGACATTTTTTGTCGCCATTGGAATTGTAATTCTTGCCAGTCCGATTAAAACGCAAGGAGCCACTACTCAAGAACTTCTGCAGCAGATTGCAAATCTGCAATCTCAAATCGCAACCCTTCAGAGCCAGCTTACTCAGCTGAAAGCAGCTCAGCCATTTTCTTCATTCCAGCAAACCTTGCGAATGACAGACCAAAATGCGGAAGTGAAAAAGCTCCAGGAAATCTTAAAACAAGAAGGGCTGTTCTGCAGGAATTGCCAGGCAACTGGCTACTTTGGCTGGTGGACCAAGGCCGGGCTCATGAACTTTCAGCAAAGATACGGCCTCCCTATCACGGGCACGGTAAACGACCAGACAAAAACAAAACTCAACCAATATGCCGGAGTAAACGCGCCGCAGCAGACTCAACAACCGCAGCCCCAGCAGCAAACCCAATCTCCTCCAACTCCAGCGCCGCCTCCTTCTTCAGGGCAGGATTCAATTGCTCCGAGTTTTAGCATTGTCATCAATGACGGCGCATCATCCACGAACAATCAAGATGTCATCATACGAGTTGAATGCGAAGATCCTTCAGGAGGAGAAGCAATGAGGTTCTCCAATTTTTCAACA
The DNA here is from genome assembly GCA_016177065.1 of Candidatus Wildermuthbacteria bacterium. Taxonomy (GTDB): domain Bacteria; phylum Patescibacteriota; class Minisyncoccia; order Minisyncoccales; family UBA10102; genus JACOVZ01. The sequence continues at coordinate 9,441 of JACOVZ010000034.1, forward strand.
TTTACCAATGAGCCATGGGGAGGAGCTGAGGCAGGGAAACTGTGGAGGCTTTCCAGCGGAGACGGACTCAAAACCGTGTACGCCCAGTGCCAGGACGAAAAAGGGAATATTGCGAATGCTTCAGATTCCATAACGCTTGACGCTCTTTCTCCTGTAACTTCCTCGCCAGGCCCCACGGGAACTCTTGCGGCCGGGACCACGCAGGCAACGCTTTCTCTTACTACCAATGAGCAAGCAACCTGCAGATACGCTCAAACCCCCAACACCGATTATGACATGATGAGGGACGCAGACACGTTCTCCGGAACAAACACGTCGCACTCTATTATTGTTTCAACTCTGTCTCCGGGATCCTACTCCTTTTATGTTCGCTGCAAAGACGTCATGGGGAACAAAAACTCCTTTGACACGGCAATATCTTTTAATATTGCGTCAATCACAACTGCGAGAACAAGCTTTTTCGTAAAGCCATACCTTGTATATCCTGCAGACAAACCAATGTATCCTCAATATGAAATAGCGGTAAATAGCTATCTTACAGAACTCCAGAATTGGTACAAAGACAAGGTTGGAGCAACTTTCACTCTTAAACCCTTGGTTGTCGTACGGAGTTCATTTAATTATCTCACCATGCGATGCGGCCCTACTCCCACTGAAGCATGCGTAAACGACCTTTCAAAGCTTGAGGGGAACTGGGGAATGTATATGAATATGGCAATTCATAACGGCCAAGAGCAATGGGAAGCAGAAACCGCCACACTGGTTTTTGGCGCGGGGGGCGGAGGGTTTGCCGGAGCAAATGTCTACTCAAATTATACTGCATATGCAATCACTGGAGACTGGGTGTTAGAGCCAATTTCGGGAATACCCAATACATGGGGGATACCATGCTCATACAGCGATGGCTGGCAATGCGTAGAAGGGGTACCAAAAGGAAGCCCAGCGCATGAACTCGGTCATGCATTTGGATTGCCTCATCCAGGAGAACAATATGCAAGCCAAACTATTATGCAATGGCATGGGAACTTTCCATCTCCAGCTTTTCTTCAGCAAGAGATTGACGCTCTTAAGCAATCTCCTTTCTTCAAATAAACCGATGAAGATCCTAGCTTACTGCTGCGCGGCAATCATAATCGCAACAGGGATACTCACAGTACCCAAAACCGGTTATGCAATAGAGCAAAAAGAGCTTCGTATGCAGATAACACGAATTCAACTTGAAATTTCAAAGATTCAAGCTCAAGTTGCCGCTCTTGTTCTCAGTATGCCAAAGGACTTCTTTTCTTCAAAAGCTGTTGAGCAAAACAATGCAGAACAAGCAAAAACAGCAACAGTGAGCAAAAGTCCAATAACAATCCAGGAAACACCCACAAAGAATTTCAAGGAAACCGTGAATCAAGGCTACACGATAAATGTACTCGTGCTGAAATATTTTCCGCTTACAAAAGATGGAAACAACATAAACAGCACTGTCACGAGAAACACAGGATCTTCTTACGGTTCCATATGGCAAAAAACCATAGATATCACTGACAGTCTAAAAACCGCAATTGAGCAAGGTTCCAGATACCTTGGATACAGTGATTCTTCCTCAATTCCCTCTCTTTCATATGTCATTTCGAATGTAAAGCGTTTTGAGCAAGCAATCCCTGCAAAAGGCGAGCCTGGATCCAGAAGTTCTGACTACTCAAATATATTTTTAGATCTTGAGATTTGCAAAACCATCAAGGAACAGAACATCAAAGAAATATGGATCTTCTCTTATCTTGAAGCCGCAGAATCATACATATCCGGAACTAATGGAGTACCAAAATGCGAAACAACATATTTTGTATATGCATTCAACTACACAAAAAGCGTAGCTGAGGCATTGCAAACATGGAGCCGACAATTTGAATCAGAACTGGAAGCTGTGGATAAAACTCTTTTTCGCGATATCTGGCAGGGTCCATTATACCCTCAAACACAGAAAGTGATAGGAAGATGCGGATCCCCGTTTAATCCGCCCAATGCAAGATATGAGAAAGATTTTGCAAACAAAAATCCGCAGAAATCTGACTGCTTGGATTGGAAACCAAATAGCATAGGAACCATTTCATATATTACCTGCGCCCTGTGGAACTGCGACCCTCTTCAGTACGCGATTTGGAACTGGCAGAATCTTCCAGGGCGTGGTAACACAAAAACCTACCAGGGGAAACAGCTCCGCAACTGGTGGGATATTCATGGCGACTTTGATAACGTGATGAGTTCAAACAAAAAACTGACCTTGTAATGCGTCAGTTTTTGAGTGATCCCTGAGCTATCTTGCTTGTAAGCGTAGCTTCGGCGAGGCTTTTCGCTTAATTACTCTGAAAATCTGAAAGTAGAAAGTACTTTGTCATAAATCTCGCGTGATATTTCGCCATTAGGATTAGAGTTAAGAGAAATATCCAACAGCCAATCGCCCTTGGCTTTTATAATGGTATGAGTAGAACCAGAACTTCCTTTTTCACTATAGAACTTAATTGTTGGAATGTTGTCGAGACCAATAACCACATCTTCTATCTGAGTTCTTTCATCATCTACTTGTTGAATTGTATTTACGGCATTTTTAACAACCCATTCTCTTGGTGTCAAAGTAGTAATGATTTCTGTAATTGAGATTGAAGGCCAATGACGAGGTTCTTCATCTCTATACTTTGTTTCTTCAAAAATAGCCATGGAGTCCTGATTTTCTAATGTAGCAGATAGATTGATATACAATGTATTCGGATACTTTATCTCAAATCCAAGAGTACTCCTATAAATTTTCCAATCAGAGGTTGCGTCTTTCTCAATGGTAAAATAATCATCGCTTTCATCGGATAAACCAACACTGCCCTGATAAGGTTCGGAAGCACTTGCGACTACGCCGGTAACTAAAATTTTGTATTTCGTACCGGGTGAAATATCGGATGATAGCCTATAAGACAATTGACCCAATGTGGGTGAAGTATTCTTTGCGATATTGATAAGTTTCCATGGTGAAGCAGACTGATCTACTAGAAAGATAGCAACCCCTGCTTCATTGATTTGTTGGGTTCTGTATTTTATTTGATATGTCCTTCCTATTCTCCACACTCCTCCTCCGTTAGGAGAAATTACCTGAATATATGGTTTCGTAAGTTCCTCCAGCGTCAAGAATCTAAAAGTAGAAAGCACATCTTCAAAAATCTTATATTCCTCAGAGGATACACATTCTGATAGATCACACATAATACCAATAGTATAAATCCAGTCGCCTCTCGAAAGTGCATAAACAGTCAGATCCGTGGGAGCTTCTGTATCAACTGCATATCGACAAAATCTTATACCTCCTACCTTTACGTCTTTACAGGAAATGGATTCTGTAAAGTGAAGTGCTACGGGGAGAGGAGCCCTTTCGGTATTAGCCAATACATTTACTCCAATCATAGGATCTTTAATATTAAGGTATTGCAAATTAACCCAGGAAGGGTAAAATCTAACGTCATTTTTCGTGGAGATTGCATCTGCATACACACTATCTAGCACCTGCCGTTGCCAACTCTCCGGATACTTCACTTCGTATTTATATTCTTCGTTCCTGTATGTTTCCCAATCTTTAGTTCGTTCAGATATCTTGGTTCCACTAGATATCAGTAATCCCTTTTGCCAAACAAAAACTCCCCCGGCAATGATGGCGAAGAAAACGATTACGGCAAGGATGTACTTC
>JACOVZ010000029.1 GCA_016177065.1 Candidatus Wildermuthbacteria bacterium
GCATTGTTTTTTGCAGTGCATCCTGCAAACGCAGAGTCTGTTGCATATATCGCAAGCATTGGCGAAGTGCTGTTTACCTTTTTCATCCTTCTGGCGTTTCTTGCTGTCTTGAAAAGGAGCATGTGGGCGTTTTTCGCCCTGACTTTTCTCGGGCTTCTCGCGAAAGAAACAGCAGTGGTGATTTTGCCTATCGTTCTTTTGTATTTTTTCATTTTCAAAAAGCCCAAACCCTCCTTTTACCTTCAATTCGCGGGAGGATCTTTTGGCATACTATCGGTGTACTTTTTCTTGAGATTTTTCATCGGCAGGATTCCGCTTGAGCAATTTCATCTTACTCCGATTGGGCAAGCCTCATTTTTGCAGAGGGTTTTTACGTTTCCCCTTGAGATTTTCGTCTATTTAAAAACATTGTTTTTCCCTTTGTACCTGGCGATTTATCAGAACTTTGTGGTTCAGTCAGTTTCTGATATCCGCTTTTGGGGAGTTTCGCTGTTTTTGCTTCTTCTGGCGCTCCTCGTTGGCGTATTCTTGAAGCGCCAAAACGGAGAATCAAGAAAACTGTATTTGTTCGGCATTGTGTGGTTTTTTATCGGGCTGTTCCCTGTTTCTAATCTGGTATTTGCGCTTGACATGACTGTTGCTGAACGCTGGTTATATTTTCCGGCCATGGGATTCTATGTATTTTTAAGTTTGCTGATTGTTCAGATTTTACGCGTTCTCAAGGGCATGCCGAGAAAAGCGTTTGTTGTTTTTATCGCGGGCGCCTTTTTGGCGCTTTCTGCCAGAACCATAGTGCGGAACTTTGATTGGCGGAATGACATCTCGCTCTATAGCCATGATATCCAATACTCAAAAAACAGCTTTGAACTTGAGAACAATTACGGCAAAGCGCTGTATCTTGCCGGGAAAACCGGAGAGGCGGAGGCGCATTTTCAAAAAGCGCTTGTGCTTGAACCAAACTCTCCTCAGGTCTACAATAATTTTGGCGCCATGCTTTTTGAAGAAGGGAATTACGAGCAAGCGGAAATACAGTTTAGAAAAGCAGTCGCGCTCAGAGATTTGTATTCGGCGTATGAAAATTTAGCAGTTGTGCTTTTTGAGAGCGGCAAGCTAGACGAAGCGGAACTTTTTATCAGAGACGCCCTTTTGAAATTTCCAGATAACCCAAAGCTAAATCTTATCCTTGCAGTGATCTATTATCAGGAGGAGAAACCCAAAGCAGAAATTATGCCTTTGCTGTCTAAAACGCTTGCGAGTGATCCAGCAAATGAAGACGCAAAAAAGCTATATAATCTTATTCAGTAGGCTCCCACCCATATGCGCATCCTGATTAAAAACAAATCAATGCCCATTTTTATCACAGATTGCATAGTTACTTTGCTATGAATATCGTTTGCCCATGTGACGGGGATTTCTTTTATTCTATATCCAAGCCTGCGGGCCAGATATAACACCTCAGGATCAAACGCAAATTGTTCAATAATGGATTGAGGGAATACCTCTTTAGCCGCCTTTTTGGAAAACGCCTTGAATCCGCATTGGCTGTCTTCAATATCCCAAAGCCCCACTAAAATCTTGCGCAGCAGCTTAAAGCTTTCTCCCGATACCAGATTGCGAAACCAGGGCTGGGGAGGAGCCAGCACCGCCCCTTTAATATCACGGGAGCCGATCACAACTTCGTATCCTTGAGAAAACCAGGGAAACATTTTCTCCACTTGATCAATGGAAGTGGAATTATCGGCGTCGCAAAACAAAAGAATTTTCCCTTTTGCATTGAGCATTCCTTGTTTTATCGCAGATCCTTTCCCTCTGTGCTCTATCTTTATTACTCTCAGATAGGGCACAGTGATTAAAAACTTTTTCAAAATGCTTTCCGTACGATCCTTAGAACCATCATTCACTGCGATGATCTCATACTCGTAAGATTGTTTTTTTAGATATCCATGTATTGCTTTAAGGGTATCCGGCAATCTTTGTTCTTCGTTATAGATTGGAATGATAACTGACAATCGTATCATGGAAGCTCTCTGAGAAACGCTTCAACCTCTGCTTTTGTGCTTGGATCAAGTTCCATAACTTTAAGCGCTGTTTCCCTTGCTTTTGCATATTCTCCAAGCTCCCGGTACGTGAATGCGAGAGAAGCATAAAGCTGGGTTGACGGCCGAAGAGCTATTAACTTGTGATATGTGTTGACAATCTGCCCCAAGTCTTTTGTTGCGGCATATATCTGGAGAAGATTGCTCAAGGCGTAATAGTCTTTGTCTGGATTATATCCCAAGCTTTTCCCGATCTCCAAGTCTTTCCTCAGTTCTTTATCGTTTCCCAGGAACCCCCTTGCCAGCCCTTTCAGGAACCAGCATTCCCCGGTTTTGGGGTATATATCAATGCATTCCTCTGCTTTTTTAAGCATGCCTTCGTAATCTTTCTGAATCATGAAGAGTTTTGTCCACGCAAGGTATACTTCCTGGTGCTTGGGGCTTAATTCTTTTGCGCGTTCAAAGTATGAATGGGCTTCCTTAATAACGCTTTCCTTTTCTTCCGGAGAGAGTTCTGTGTCGCGCTCTGCGACAATAGTGGCAACCTGGCCAAGAAAAATCCATGTTCTCGTATGGTAAGGCCAAACCTTCACTGCTTCCTTTAAGAGGGTATAGCTTTTTTTGGAGATCTCCAGCGTTTTGCTCGGGTCTGTCTGGCAGTTCCGCAAAGCGTCAAAGTAGGTGACTTTCACGTATGCATCAAGAAATGTGCTTCCTTTCTTTAGAGCCTTTTCCATGCGGGAGAATGCAGGGCTGCAGCCATTTGCTTTCACCATGGCTTTTGCCATTTGCACGTCTGTATTTATGCGGAATGGCTGTATGCTGTATTGCCAGTTAAATCCCAATATAAGGATTGAGGCCGCAATCAGCGTAGGGATCTTCATGCGGTTTTGCAAACTCTCTGCGAGGGGTTTTTCTTGCTGTATCGCAGGTTCTTTGCTCGTTACATGGAGGATATACGCAACCAGGAAAAAGAATACGAGCAAGGTTGAAAAGTTGTCAAACCCAAAGAAGTTAGCCCCCAAATACGCAATGAGCGCTGCTTGAAGGCCATGGGCAGGGAGAGCGGATTCTCCTTTTTTGATTTTCTGAAGGCGCCAAAAGAGCGTTCCAAAAAGCGCAAGATACAAAAAGAGAGCCGGGATCCCGGCTTGCGAGGCAGTATCAACAAGGATATTGTGCGCCCGATCCCACCAGGAGTTTGAGCTTTGGGGTAAATACTGGATATTCGGAAATTTTGGATCGTAGTGTTTGTCAAAGCCAATTTCAAAGTTTTCAGGGCCGTATCCGAACAACGGTTTCGCTTTAATCGCCTCCCATCCTACTTTCCATGTGGAAAAACGAGGTTCTTCCACTAGGAATTGCTGTAACCGGAATCTCTCTGCAATGGCATACAGTGTGGCGTTCTTTTGCACAAACTGAGGAAACGTTCTGTGGGTGTTTACATAGTAGACAGTAAAAGCGGGGATGAGCATGAGCGCCAGAAACGAGAATTTCGCAATTAAAGAGTAGGAGAGTTTCTTGAATGGATAGAACAGCGTAAAATAGAAAAGAGCCAAGGAAATTCCAAGATATGCTCCTCTGCTTCCAGTGAGCGCAATAACAAGGAGAAAAAGGAGAACTGCGCAGAGATACAGGATCTTTCTGATATATTTTTTTTCCTGGAGCATGAATACGAATGCGGGGAATATGAGCAAGAGAAGATATATGCCAAGCTGAATGTCGTTTCCAAGGGTGCCCTGAGGCCTTGCTATTCTATGGATAAAGACATTTGAAAGCCATCCTTGCCATTGGAAAACTGCCGTTGCCGAAACCAGAACAGCCGTTATCAGCACTGCAGTCCATGCCCAGCTCCAGGATTTTTTGGAAAAAAAGACAAATGCAAGAAAGCTTGCGGCAATAAGCAAAAGAAAAGTGATGGAACCTCCTCCTCTTGCAGGATTGCCCCAAAAACTGAAGTTTGGATCAAGCGAAAATACAGAGGAAAGGAGGAATGCAGATGCAATGCCTCCAAGAAGCATGACGCCAAGTTTTGCACTGGAAACCTTTTGTCGTATGCGCTCAATGAGCTGAAGGCGTTTCTCTCCCAGCATTTCAGAGAGAGAAAACAGGAGTATGAGGGAGAAGATAATTCTAAACGTTATTGACTTCCCCCATTCTGGAGGAGAGAACCAGGGAGGGATATTCAATAAGGGAAGAACGAGGATCAATAGGCACAACCCAAGAAAGATTCTGTGAATGGGCATGTTGTATTTCATATGCGTTTATGATATACAAGTTATATTGCCATGTCTATATTAGACAATAAAACAATTTTGATTACAGGGGGAGCCGGCTCTTTTGGGCAGAAATTTACGGAGATTGTTCTCAAGGAACATAATCCAAAGGCAATTCGCATCTACGATCATGACGAGCTTGCCGAGGTTGAAATGCAGAGAAGGACCCAAGACCCTCGCCTCCGCTTTTTTATTGGTGAAGTTCGCGACAGGAATCGGCTTCATCGGGCGATGCACGGCGTTAATCTTGTGGTGCACGCGGCCGCTTTAAAGCATATTCCCATTTGCGAATATAATCCCTTGGAAGCCGTGAAAACGAATATTGGAGGAGCAAGCAATGTGATTGACGCAGCCATTGAGAATAGCGTTCCTTTGGTGATGAACATCAGCACCGACAAGGCGGTACAGCCGGTTAATTTGTATGGAGCAGCTAAAATGGTGGCTGAAAAGCTTTTTGTGCAGTCAAACTCCTATGCCGGAGGCAGAACAAAATTCTCTTGCTCCCGCTACGGAAACGTGCTCGCGAGTTCGGGAAGCATTATTCCTCTATTCTTGGAGCAAAGCAAAAATGGAGAAATCACCATTACAGATGAGCAGATGACCCGTTTTTGGATCACATTAGACCAGGGGGTGCATTTCGTTATTGGGTGCATTGAACGAATGATGGGGGGCGAGATTTTTATCCCAAAAATTCCAAGCATGAAGGTGGTAGACCTTGCTGATGTCATTGCCCCCGGAGCCAGAAGAAAGATTATTGGGATTAGGCCTGGAGAGAAACTCCATGAGGTGCTCATGGTTTCCGAGGAAGCCCGTCATTCAAAAGAGTTTGATACGTATTTTGTTATTGAGCCGGAATTTCCGTTTTGGAATAAAGAAAACGGGAAAGAAGGGAAAGAACTTCTCCAGAACTTTTCCTACGCAAGCAACACAAACAAAGAATGGATCACCAAAGAGCAGATGCAAGAAATCTTGAATGTTCTTGCAAAAGGAAAATGAAGCAGTTTATTCCTTACGGGCATCAGTGGATCCAAAGAGATGACATTAAGGCCGTGGCGGCGGCATTGAAAGGCGACTGGCTAACGCAAGGCCCAGCTATTCCTGCGTTTGAAAAAGCAGTCGCTAAATTCTGCAAAGCAAAATATGCGGTGGCAGTTTCTTCGGGAACCGCCGCTTTGCATGCGGCATATGCGACAGCTGGAATTGGCAGAGGCGACGAGGTTATTACCACTCCCTTAACGTTTGCCGCAACCGCAAACGCAGTTATCTATTGCGGAGGGACTCCCGTGTTCGCAGATATTAGAGCAGACACGCTCAACATTGATCCAAAGGAAATAGAAAAGAAAATAACCAAAAAAACAAAGGC
>JACOVZ010000032.1 GCA_016177065.1 Candidatus Wildermuthbacteria bacterium
CAACGAACACCTCCCTTATTTGAATTCTTCCATTTTAAACCGTGAGAGCAGTGGTGTCAATTGAACCGTCCAAGTCTTTGTTCGTATGGGCGTTTGTACGGATTTAGAAAGATAGCTCCGGGGCGAAGTCCAGGCGCCGCTGTTGCATTGGGTTTTGGTTTTTCCTTAACCGCTACTTGCTTTTGCGCTGGAATTTCCGGGAGGCGATTTGGCAAGGTCCTTGGAGCTATCTGAAGGTCTTGAGGGGCCACATTTGGGAGTCTATGAACTTTTGGAAAACGATCCTCAGGTTTGCTTGGATTAAACTCCTCAAAGACATATGTGCAATCCCGGTTTTCTTTTGTTAGGTGGCCATTTACCAGTTCTGGAGGGAAATTCTTTCCTCCAATAGCCACTGCCACGGGCCATCCATTTGAAAACACAGCGTGAGCCTGACTGGGTGTAAGTCCTTTTTCCGGCATTCTATTTGTACCTCCTTAAGAGCTGTAAAACATAATGGCATTATAGAGTTTTACCTCAAAAAGTCAATACATGGATCTGAAAATAAAAATCCCATGAATCTTTTTTAAGGAGACATGGGATTTTGTCTGCGCTGATTTTCGTTGCTATACAGGAGATTTTTTCTCTATCTCTGATGGGGATGGGGTGGAATCTCTCTGCCTCTTCATCCGGAGGAAGGCGAGTATCTCGCCCATTTTTCCGGTCAGTTTGTCTATGAATCTAGTTTTTTCTTGCTCCTCGCTGTCTGAGAGTTTTGTGATAATCAGTTTCATTATTTTCTCCTTTTCAAAGGACCCTTGCTGTTCTATTGATGTTTCTATACCACGCAATTCTTTTTCTGTCAATACTTTACTTTAAGGGGATTTTCTGCTATGTTATCGTTTGAATATGGATAAAGATTTCTTTATCAAGCTTGCGTTTGGAACCCATAAAGTTGCCGACCTGCTCAAAGACGGAAAAGCGCTCAAAGAAAGTGCGAATTCTTTGCTTGCCGACCTTATGGTGTTTTGCGAAGACAACCCGGTTACCCTTGACCAGAAAAGGAATATTCTTCCAAGAACTTTAAGGCAGATTGAGGGATTGCAGAGATACTTCGCTCAGGCCCGATTTTCAAACAAGAGCATAAATCCCAAAAACTTTCTTATTCTTGAAAAGGAGTATTCCAGGATTCCCGCCATGCTCATTGGTTTTCTTGGATCCCAGAAAGCGCCTGAAGTTTTAGCCCCCAAACCAGAGATGAAGCAAGAGCCTTCTCTTTCTCAAAGGCAAAGAAGAATTATTGAACTTTTGAGAAACAAGGAAACAACGCAGGTGTGGGAGCTTCAGAAAGTGCTTCCTGAAGTGACCAAAAGAACGCTCAGAAGAGATCTTGACGAACTCTTGAAATTAAATCTTGTGGAACGCCAAGGAGAGTGGAACGCTGTGTTTTACAGGATGAAGAAATAGGATATTCTCAAAGTTGGGGACAATCTGTGGATAAAGGTAGGACAACTCATATACTTGCTAGGACAATTTGCTCGTCCTATGATGTCCTAGCCATTCTCTAGACTCAATGGAACAAAAAAAGAAAAACTTTAGCAAAATATACGACCAGCATGCTTCAAGGGTGTATCGTTTTATCTTCCTGAAGGTAAGCTCTCAGGAAATAGCCGAAGATCTTGCTTCGGAAGTTTTTGCCAGGGCCTGGAATTCTTACAGGGAAGAATCCGATAGCGAACCTGAGATTAAGAATCTCCAGGCATATATCTACCAAATAGCCAGAAACGTGGTTGTGGACCACTATCGGGAAAAGGGGAGGAATAAAGTTGTTTCTGCAGACGAAAAGACGAACATTCCCGATGAAGGGCTGAGTATGGAGGATAAGGCGGGCATAGCCCTTGAGTTAGAACGCGTTAAAAAGGCCCTGGAAGGCCTTCAGGACGATTATCAGGACTATGTGATATGGAGATACTTAGACGAACTCTCAGTGCCTGAAATAGCTGAAATTACAGGCAAAAGCGAAGAGAACGTGCGAGTTGGAATTCATAGGGCCATCCAGGCCTTAAAAGAGAGGCTTCCTGGAGGTGTAATAAAATAGGGGATTTTGCGACATATAATAATAGACATTAACATGACTAACCGCGCTATTCTCAACCAAATAAAGCTTCTCAAGGAAATTAAGCCCAGGCAAGAATGGGTGCTTTTGACTAAACAGAGCATTCTCGGGATTGAAGCAGAAAAGCAGGGCTTTTCTGTTTTTGAAGCAATGTCCTACCTGTCCTATCTCAGAAAGCCGTCTTTTGCCATGGCTTCGTTTGCTTTGATCATTCTAGGAGGGTTCGCAATAGGAGTTATGAATGTTCAGAAAGAAGCAAAAGAAGCGCAAGAACTAGCTGTGCATGATCAGATACTGCGTTTAAAGATTGCGCAAGCGGATTTTGACAGCCTGTACAGTGATTTTGCTCAGCTTGTGGAAAACCAGCCTAAAAAAGCTTTACAGGCAAGCAGGGCAATTGTACAATTGCAAAAGGACAAAACTCAGATAGAGAAGGTTTTAGGCGCCAAGATCGGGCAGGATGAGGATGAAACATTGGAAACTGCCACCAAGGCGCTGCTTGAAAATGAATTTGCTGATTTGGAAACAAGAACGCTGAGCGAGAATCAGAGGGTAATGCTCAAGGAAGCAAAAGACGCGTTTGACAGCGGAGATTATCAGGCCGCGCTTGAAAAGATTTGGATATTGTCCAACGTTCAATAATTTCTTTTAACGCCGAAAACATTTCGGTTTTCCAAAGGTCGAAAACATAAGTGAAAGGTCAGTACAATTAACACATAGC
>JACOVZ010000036.1 GCA_016177065.1 Candidatus Wildermuthbacteria bacterium
ATAGCATACCTTGAAAAACGTGTCAAGAGGGTGTACGCTTTAGGAAAGCCCTTGTGGTGAAATTGGATATCACGGCAGGCTTCGAACCTGTTATTCCCCGTTCGAGTCGGGGCAAGGGCACTTGAAAATTTACACGCCCTCATAGCTTAGTGGTAAAGCTACGGACTCTTAATCCGTTGACGAGGGTTCAATTCCTTCTGGGGGCACCACGCAGGAAAAGTCAATGCCTCGCCCCGCCCGAGGCGGGACTCGGCCACCAAATCGTACGGATTTTCGGGGCAAAAAGAAATTCCCGATTCCGTTAGAAGCAGAAAAGAAAAATTTTCATAAGATTCTCTCCAAGGAGCGGCGCTTGCCGCTCCTTGACTTTTATGTTCTGATGTGTTAAACTGGTTCAAGAGTAATAATCGGGTCATGGTGGCTCGATTGCACATTTCAAACCAAATACAGGAGGTGGCTGGATGGAAATCCTGCCTACGATTGGCAAGGTTCTTCTTGTTCTGCTCGCAGTCGCCAGTGTTGTACTGCCGCTTGTCTCCGAACGACGCAACTATCAGTTCGTCTGGTCGGTGTGGCGACGGTTCCGAATCAAGATGTTCTTCGAATGTCTGGGTATCGTCACGCTGACGATTGCGACAGCAATCGCACTGTGGCAGGTTCCCGGCCTCAACTACGGCTGGATCAACCTTTTCTTTGGTAAGGGCGGCAATATACTCGTCAGGCCAATCATGGAAGGGTCTGAATCCACTAATGTCTTGATTCGTTTTATGGTTCCTCTGTTCTTCATCGCCTTGGCGTTCGTTCTCCCATTCTTGGCAAGGGAGGAGGAGAGGATCTTCCGCAAGGGGCATGATGATTGGGGCTCCATCACCAAGCAGTCGGTCAAGTTCGGCCTCGCACATTGCTTGGTTGGCGTTCCACTCGCGGCTGGAATCGCGCTCATCATCGCGGGCCTGTTCTACGGATTCAAGTATAAGAGTGCGCTCGACCATAACGCAGACACGATGGGCTACTGGCGAGCCGAAGACGAGGCTGTGATGGTCAGCACCACGTATCACACGATGCACAACATGATCGTGGTCGGGCTTCTCCTCTTCGTAGCAATCGTGGCGATCTAAAAATGGTCGCCACACAACCACGGGCGTGGCACTGCAAGTGTCCCGCCCGTTTTCTTTCTTCGGATTACTTTAAGAATACTGCACCAAAACAAAAGCCATGCCTGAAGCGTTCTTGCGCTTTTTTCTTTTTTCTGGTATCCTCAAAACTATGCTAACTCAGAAAGAAAAACTCAAAATCATAGACCTGCACAAAGTCCATGCTTCTGACACCGGATCCACCGAAGTTCAAATAGGCCTTGTTTCAGAAGAAATAGACCAGCTTACATCCCACTTAAAAAAGCACAAAAAGGATTTTGACTCAAAAAGAGCTCTCCTGAGGCTTGTCGCAAGGCGAAGAACGTTAATGGCCTATCTCAAGCGAGATAACCTGAAACGCTACGAATCCCTTGCGAAAAAGATCGGGATTAGCAAGTAATCAATGCCTTCCATTAAAAACAAAGATCAAAGGGTTTCGGTATTCATTGACGTTCAAAACCTCTACCACTCAGCCAAAAACCTTTACCAGGCGCGGGTGAACTTCGGAGAAGTGCTCAAAACCGCAACAGCCGGAAGAAAGCTCATTCGGGCTTTTGCTTACGTGGTGCGCACAAAGACTGGGGAAGAACAGCCTTTTTTTGACGCCTTAATAGGGCTTGGAATTGAGACAAGGATCAAGGATCTCCAGGAATACTTCGGCGGGCTTAAAAAAGCAGACTGGGACGTTGGCATGGCTGTAGACGCCATCAAGATTCAAGACAGCGTAGACGTGATCGTTCTGGTTTCGGGAGACGGAGACTTTGCCCCTTTGGTGGAATACCTGAAGAACCACGGAAAGCGCGTGGAAACCATGTCGTTTGGGAAATCAACTTCTTCAAAGCTCAGAGAGATTGCAGACGAGTTCCTTGATCTTGAAGAAGGGGTGGAAAAGTATCTTTTAAGAGCAAAGCGATGGCCAATCATTGGGAAATAAAGCTGGGGGAGCGGGAAATATCCTTTGAAGCAACCGACCTTGCCGAACAGGCAAACGGCGCTTTTTTGATGAGAACCGGAGACACGGTTATTCTTGTCACCTCGGTGATATCAAAGAACCAGGGAATGAATATGGGATTCTTTCCTCTTTCGGTTGAATATGAAGAGCGGTTTTACGCGGCTGGAAAGATTTTGGGATCCAGGTTTGTAAGAAGAGAAGGAAGGCCTGCTGACGAAGCAATTCTCACTGCCAGAGTCATTGACAGGGCAATACGCCCTTTGTTCAACCAGAAACTCGCCAGGGAAGTCCAAGTTATTGCAACATGCCTTTCATGGGACGGAGAGAACGATCCTGACGTGCTGGGGCTCTTGGGGGCATCGGCAAGCCTTTCTGTTTCAGACATTCCCTGGGCAGGGCCTATCGCAGGAGTGCGCGTGGGAAGAGTGGAAGGATCCTTTATTTTGAATCCCACGTATGAACAGCGCGCGAAAGGCGATATGGATATTGTATTTGCGGGAGTCAAGGAAAAAGATGAGTTTCTCGTGAATATGATTGAGGGATCCGGGAAAGAAATCTCGGAAGAAGATTTTGAAAAAGCATTGCAGTTTGCCAGGCCTTTTCTCTTGCAGCTTATTGAGTTCCAGGAAAAAATACAAAAGCAGATAGGAAAAGAGAAAACTGTTATTGAAGAACCTGCTCCAGATCCCGAGCTTGAAAAAGAAGTTAAAAATCTCATGGCAGACAAACTGGAAAAAGCCCTATTCCAGGGAGACAAGAAAACAAGAATGGCGTCCGTGGATGCTCTTAAGAAGGAAGTGCTTGATGCTCTGCAGGAAACATACAAAGATGATGCCAAGACGAAGTTTGCGAAAGGATTCTTTGACTCTGAAACTGACCGCATTGTGCACGAAGCTGCTATTATCAAAGGCAAGCGGGTTGATGACAGAAAACTGGATGAAACGCGCGAGCTTTCAGGATCTGTTGCCCTGCTTCCAAGGACCCACGGATCAGGACTCTTTGCAAGGGGCCAGACCAAAACGCTTTCTCTGCTTACTCTCGGAGCTCCCGGAGACAGCAAAATCCTGGAAGGCATGGAGTTCATCGGGAAGAAGCGGTTTTTGCACCATTACAACTTTCCTCCCTATGCTCCGGGGGAAACAAAACCAATGAGAGGCCCCGGAAGAAGAGAGATTGGCCACGGAATGCTCGTAGAGAAAGCTCTGCTTCCCGTGATCCCTTCCATTGAAAAGTTCCCTTACACCATACGCATTGTTACGGAAGTGGTATCTTCCAACGGGTCAACGTCCATGGCTTCTGTATGCTCTTCGTCTCTTGCTCTCATGGATGCCGGAGTTCCCATTGCTTCTCCTGTCGCAGGGATTTCAGTGGGACTCATGTCAGACCAAACCGGCTGGAAACTCCTTTCAGACATTCAGGGACCGGAAGACCATCACGGAGACATGGATTTCAAGGTTGCGGGAACAAAAAAAGGAATCACCGCAATTCAGCTTGACGTGAAAGTAAGGGGCATTACAGAAGAAATCGCAAAAGGAGCCCTTGAAAGAGCAAAGAATGTGAGGATAAAAATACTGGATGAGGTTATTGCAAACATACTTCCCGCCCCAAGGCCCCAGCTTTCTCCTCTGGCTCCCAAGATATTCGTGCTCAAGATAAACCCGGAGAAGATCGGGCTTGTGATAGGGTCTGGGGGAAAAACTATCAACAAAATCATTGAGGATTACGGCGTTGAAATTGACATTGACGACACAGGAGAGGTTTTCATCACCGGGCAAGACGAAACAAAAGCAAAGCAGGCCTCAGACCTCATTTCAAACATGGTGCGAGAAGTCCAGATTGGAGACTTCTTTGAAGGCAAGGTTGTGAAAACAACGGATTTCGGAGCTTTTGTTCAGCTTTTCCCGGGACAAGACGGGCTTGTGCATATTTCCCAGCTTTCAGACAAACGGGTCGGGAAGGTGACGGATATTGTAAAAACCGGGGATATCATTCCGGTAAAAGTCATTGGAGTTGATGATCAGGGGAAAATAAGCTTGTCTTTCAAGGACGCCAAAAAACAGCAAGAAAAAAATGGAGGAGCAAAAACCAACTAATCAAGAACCAGAAGGGGAAATGCTTGACCTCTTAAAAAGAGGGGAGGTTCGCACCATGGCAAAAGATGTGGCAGAAGTCAGGGAAGAAACCGCAAAGCAGGAGTTTGGCAGAATAGGAGCAACAGCGCCTCAGACTCTCCAACCTGTCTCGCCAGCAGGCGAACCCTCTTCTTTCATGCCTGCCTCGCCAGCAGGAGCAATTCCTTCTGCTCCAGAAAGGCCGTCCTCAAAAACTTTGCCCAGAATTCTTATCGCGCTCTTTGTTATTGCCGGGCTTGGAGCCGGAGGATTTTTCGCGTACCAGTCTTTCCTTAGAAAAGAGCCTGCTCCTTCTGCGGTTCAGACTCCTGAGCAAGCTCCTGAATCCGAGCAAGCAATTCCAGAAACTCCAGCTCCTTTGCTTCAAACAAGCTACTCCTCAACCATTGAAGTCGCGGGAGGAGTTGCGGCACTTGAAGATTTCCTGAGCCAGGATCATCAAAAAGGCTTAACTGCGATACAGCTTGCCAATGAGGCGCAGCAGCCCTTGAACCTTCAGGATTTCTTTGCAACATTCGGCATGCAGGTGCCAGAGAATATTTCTTCTTTGCTTCGGCCAAACTTTACATTCTTTCTCTCAGTATCCAACGCAGGAAACAAAAGGCTTGGATTTGTTCTAAAAACAGCATCCAACTTTAGCATCTCTGATCTTCTTGAAGCATGGGAACCTGCGATGGAACGGGATTTTGCGCTTTTGTCTTCCCCTCTTGGCCCCAAAAACAAATTCTACGTATCTTTCTTTAGGCAAAGCCAGTACCAGGGAGTGCCTGTTCGCTACCAAACGTTTTCTGACCAGGATTTTGGAATAGTATACGCCCAAATGCAGGATTTTCTCATCTTCACAACCTCGTTTGAGAGCGCGAGGAACGTGATAGACGCATTACTACTTAATCAATAATTATGGAGCAAAAAACCATTGAGAAACTCAAGGCAGAACTCCTTCTGAAAAAGGAGCGTCTTGAAAAAGAGCTTTCGGGATTCGCGACCAAAGATCCTTTCTTGAAAGGAGACTGGGATTCCAGATATCCGCGGGTTCCGGAAGGCAATCTTGAAGAAGCAGCCAGCGAAGTTGAAGAATACTCAACCGCCTTGCCCATTGAACACAGCCTTGAACTTCAGCTGCAAAGCATAGACCTGGCATTAGACCATATTGCCAAAGGAACATATGGAATATGCGAGAAATGCTCAAAACAAATAAGCGAGGAGAGGCTCCTCGCAATGCCCGAAGCGCGATTCTGTGCTGAGTGTTCTTCAAAAATCTAAGCTACTTGGCAAAAGGGTTCTCAGCTCCTCTCACCTCAAAGTGAACGTGGCATCCGGCAGGCCCTCTGGGTATGGTGTATCCGGTGTATCCCGTGTATCCCACAATCTGGCCCTGGTAGACTTTTGCTCCCGGGCTCACCAGTATTGCCGAGAGATGGCCGTAATAGGTCACCACGCCGTTCGGGTGGATAATGCGCACATAGTTTCCTCCCAAAGAAGTATATCCGGTTCTTTGTACGGTTCCTCCGGCTGCAGCATACACGGAATCTCCGCATATGCCGTTGCTAAAGTCAACCGCGTTGAACGGATGGAGGCCCTGGGTGATGCGGTGAGGAGAAGGAATGGGATAAATGAAGTATGAGTTTGGAACCGGAGTGAGCCTTCCCTGAGGAAGGGTCTTTGGCATAATGCCGTTGGGAATGACCAAGAGGTCTCCTGTGAAGATTTCGCTTGCAGAAGCAAGATTATTGTACTGCACAATATCTTCTGCACTTGCCTTGTACCAGGATGCAATCTCGCTGAGCGTGTCGCTGGGGCGAACCATATGCAAGGCCCCTGAAATTGGGAGAATGACAAGATCCTGGCCGGGTTTCAAGGTTGAAGTGCTCTGGAGATCGTTTGCCCAAGCAATGGTATTGATTGAAACGTTAAACTTCTGAGCCAGAGAAGCTAAGGTATCTCCTTCTTCCACCTCATACTGGATTATTTCCGGCCTTGTATCTGAATCAACCTGCCCTATGATGGCTCCCAGAACCCTGGACGTCACCGTAATAGGGGGCGTGCTGGCTTTTAAGGCTTCGTTGCTCACAAGCACAAGCTCTGGAAATTCCTGTGAAGGAGCGTCATTTGAGCTTATCTCCCCTTTCGCGAAGGAAGCAGAGGCAGACAAGGCAGCCAAGTTAGCAAGAGCTGGCTGATTCAGGTCCCTTACTCCAAAAACACTAAACACAAACACCGCGGCAAGGGCAAGGATGAGAAGGGGATGAACTTTTCTTTTCTGAGTGTCGGTACTTCCGTCTTCCTGAGTTGAATTCATATCAATGGTATACAGTATACCCTCATCATGAGGTATAGTCAAGAAAGAGCTATGCAGGGCATTTCGCCTAAAAACATCCTTTTAAGGCACGAGCTGAAGCCAAAGAAGCTTCTTGGGCAAAGTTTTCTCAATGATCACAGGGTTTTAAGAGGAATAATCCAAGCCGCAGACCTCTCTCCAAGAGACGTTGTTCTTGAGGTTGGGCCGGGGCTCGGAGTTTTAACCCTTGAACTGGCAAAAATCGCGAAAAAGGTTGTTTCCGTGGAAAAAGACCCTGAAATGGTGCATATATTGAAAGAGTCTCTTAAAAACAAAAAGAATGTAAAAATCATAGAAGGGGACATCTTGAAAACCAAGCTTGTGCTCCCAAAAAACTATAAGATCGTAGCAAATATTCCTTACTACATCACCTCTCCGCTCTTACGCATGTTCCTTGAAAGAACAGAAGGCAAGGCAAAGCTCTTTGTGCTCATGGTGCAAAAAGAGGTTGCCCAGAGAATCTGCGCAAAGCCTCCTCAGATGAGCATGCTTGCTGTTTCCGTGCAATTCTATGCAAAGCCTGAAATAGTTTCCTATGTAAGCAAAGCTTGTTTCTGGCCGCAGCCCAAAGTAGACTCTGCTGTTTTGAGAATAACCCCGTATGCCCCAAAGCCAAGTATAAATCCCAAAGCCTTTTTTGAGGTTGTGAGAGCTGGATTCAAACAGCCGAGAAAACAGCTGGGAAGCAATCTTGCAAAAGGACTTCTGATACAGCGGGAAAAGATAGAAGAAACATTGCTCAAAAATGGTATCTCGCCAAAACAAAGAGCAGAGTCTCTTTCCGTTGCAGACTGGGAAAGGTTAGCAAAAACTCTCTAAAAACGGTACAATTTATTCATGCAGAGATTTCTCAAGATAGCTTTTTTTCTCGGAACTGTTTTTGCTTTCTTTTTCTTGTTGTCTTCTACAGCTTTGGCAGCCACCCAATGCCAAGAACCTTACACGGGCTATCTTGGATGCTTCCCGACTGCTGAAGATTGTTCCATAGAAGGAGGAACATATCCGATCTATGCCAATGATCTGAAGTGCTATGCCTGCTATACAGGCTGTACTTCATCTGAAGCTCCCCCTCCCTCTGAATGCCCTGCGGCTCCTGCAGATCCGAGCGGATACGTTACGAAAAGCTCAGAAACAGAATACAGCTGCCAAAGCAATTTGTGCCAAGGAAACTTTCTCTCAAGAACCAAAACTGAAACCTGCAAGACAAACTACATTCCCCAAAAGAACGAGGCTGACTGCGTTATCGGCTGGGAGTTTGATTCCTACAGCGACTGTTCAACCTCTTTTGGTTCGCCTGCTTCCCAGTCATGCGGAAGCTACCAAACATGCAATGGCACAGACGAGTGGAGCCCAGCATACCCATGCCAATGCTCTGGAATCTGCTACCCGGCTCCCAATTTGAAAAGTCTGGACGATTCTTCTCTTTCTCCGCAAAATGTTTTTGAAGATGCGGCAAAAACAAAAGTAAAACTGCCCGTGAATGTTGGCG
>JACOVZ010000035.1 GCA_016177065.1 Candidatus Wildermuthbacteria bacterium
ATGGAAAACGGAACTCTACCACTTGAAGAGGGGGGCCCTGAACTCATTGGTCTCCTGGAGGCCGTTGAGCACATCGGTGAGCGAGCTCCAGAGGAGCTTCGCGCTGTCGGTATTCGACTTGACGAAATTTTGCCGAATATCTATCCGATAGTCATAAAGCGAAACAGAATCGGCCCCGTTTATTCGCCGCTTTTTTCCAGTGTTGAAACAAATCAGAAAAGCTTTCTGGTAAGGATGCAGAATTGTTTTGACGACACGCATCTCTTGCCAGAAGATTTTGTGCTACTGTTTGAGACTGAAATTGTGCAGTCAACAAAGGAAAAAATGCCTGACTCGTTGTTCTCGCTTGGAAAAAAGAAGGCACGACAAATTTTCCACGTGCCAAAGACGGATCGCGAGCTTGTGAGACGCGGGTCAACATCTATGACTCGTTTCGCGCTCATGCCGCACCGGTTTCGCCAACACTTAACCGCCGAAGATCGCGCGCTATTTCCGGAATTCTCCGGAGATGTGCAGTTTTTGGCATACGACCAGGAAGAAAGGAGGGTCGAACATGTCGGCTAACACCGCTTCTGAAATTCCCGTCACGCGAGAACAACTCGCGCATTACTTAAAGCAAGCGACAAATCTGCTGAAGTCGGTTCAATGGGACCCGCGTCGCAGTGTCGCTGAACTTCAGAGTGAGCTTGAGGTAAAATCACCACAGAAGCCAATAGGATGGAAACCAGCTTCACGGGATAGTTCACGAAACGAAACTATTTCAATCCTTGATGTCGCACGCCCCATTGGCGGCGGCGATGAACTCATGAATGAGCACGTAAATCAGACGCTTAACGTAATGCGCACAGGATTGTGCATCGCACTTCATGTTGCGAGCTTGTATGCGAAAGTATCCGGGCTCGAGACACTTCGTGAAAGAAACAGTAAGAATCAGCTGACTACGCAAATGGAGCAAGTTGAATTCCGCGATAAGTCGGAGACGCACGCGGCCATCACGGCGTTCGTGCTCTCATACTTCATCGTATGGAAACTTCAACAGAGTTCTCAGGAAGCGGATATATCCGAATCAGCACTTTCATTCCGCGGGTTGCCCGAGATGATTTCACTTTCGGGCCAGCTCTCGGCAATGCAATGCACGCTCTTCCACTTAGGTTCGTACCTAAAAAGTGGAGGAGTGCTCACAGGTGTTGATTTTCGAAAGATGACCGAGCTTTACTTTGCGGCAGTACTTGAGGAAATCAAAGGTAAATCGCAATCTCTAAAGCACACGGAACAGTATACAGAGCGCAACTATCGTCTTGAGAAAACGACGTTTTCTGTAAATGGCTTCCATGGAGACGCCTTTGGTGCTCATGTTGCCGTTGAATTTAAACGTGTTGATATCAACACGATTGTGGGCAACCGCATCGCGAAACTATACGCGTATCGGCTTGCGCAAGCGCTCATTGCCTATGATTTTGAAAAGAAAATGAACCCCATGGTTGAGCTTGGCGGTTTCCCGTGGATTTACCTCATGAAAGGCATTCCGGGTACCGGTAAAACTCTTCTCATCGCGGC
Organism: Candidatus Wildermuthbacteria bacterium; assembly: GCA_016177065.1. Taxonomy (GTDB): domain Bacteria; phylum Patescibacteriota; class Minisyncoccia; order Minisyncoccales; family UBA10102; genus JACOVZ01. Next base: position 1,558 of record JACOVZ010000035.1, read on the forward strand.
GATTCTCACGATGGTAAAAGATTACTGTGATGCGCTTAATATTCCATTTCGTCCGCATCCGTTCCCGAACGCTATTGTTTCGACGTTTCAGGGCGGTTCGGCCGAAAATATGGAAAACTGGATGGCGCCACTCTCTAACTCGCATGAGCTATTGCTCGCGCCGGTTGATGACGCGGAAAACAGTTTTCAGGATAGGAGCATGCAAGGCGTTTCATCGGGTGTGCGTGAAATAATCGGGGTCTTTCTTCGGAGAACCGAGGGAGCTTCCGCGATTAATCGAGGCAATGTCATCATCATGTTCGCCACGAACATTCCGGAGCAGGTGGATAAAGCCGTGCTCTCGCGTGTTTTGGGTCGCATGGATGTTGACGGAGCCCGGACACGCGCGGACTTTCTTGACCAAATGAGACTGTGGACAGGTGGGTATGATAAATATAAGAGTAACATTGTTAACTTAGAATGGCCGGGTGATTACGAATATCTTTCCGGCCAGAAATTCAAAAATACGGTTGAACGGACGGTTGAAGCGCTCGAAACCGTGCGAGACCGTAAATTGGCTCGCATTATTGATGAGGTTAAGAGTGAGCACAATCCGCATGAACATGATTTCTATGCCGCGCTTTTTGTAAAGCTGCAGCAGGAATATCCGTTTTTCTCCTCGCGGGACGTACGCAACATTCAGGTTGCTGTCGGTTCGCGGCTTCTGGATTTTGATTTTCCGGAAGAATGGCTCACGAAGCGTGAAAGCTTCGTTGTTCATCCGTATGATACAAAGAAAGATATGATTGTGAAATTGATGTTAGAACACATGGGAGGACTTAAGTTCCATGAGTTGCTCTATGAAGAGACATTCAAATATCTCAATACCATGGTTTCAATCCTTGACGCGTCGTATAATCGCGAAGTGGAAGATACCGTAAAACAAATGAAAGTAAGAGATGATGCTACGTCTCGCTATGGCGAAGTGCATAAGAGACCAGCCTCAAAACACGTAGGAGGAAGGGAATGAAACAGTTGATAGGCAACAAGCTCCTCTATGCGGGACTTGTTCCGCTTGACAGCAGGGAGCTTGTGGACCGCTATAACGAATGTTTGCGCATTGCGGGCATTGAGCCGACAAGACTGAAGCGGATTAATATTGATGGAGCGGGATGGAGCCCTGAAGTGGCGGAGGAAAAAGGAAACACCTTTTATCTCTGCCACGATGTGGCCAATCCGATGGCGATTATCGTATCTCAAGCGCAATTCAAAAAGCCGGTATATTTTCCGACATACTCATGGATGCGCCGGATGTTGCGTTCCGTATTTGACGGTAATTTTCGCGAGATCGCGGATATTACCGCAACACACGGACTTGTCATTGATTTTGACAACCAGCTTGCAAGTTTTGAAAGTCCGGCTGATCTTCTCCTTCTGAATTCAATCGTGCCCAAAATAGACGCGGGCGAGCTTTCTAAAGCGGCGATTGAACAACAAAAGC
>JACOVZ010000003.1 GCA_016177065.1 Candidatus Wildermuthbacteria bacterium
AAAAGAAATTTTTTCATCTTAATTTTTTTGAAAAGAAACTCAAGGAGTTTCTTGTCTGTTTTAAGAGACAAAGCTTGATTATCATGTTAGTTTTCCTTTAGAACCACTCAAAAAAGGAGGATTCATGATGAAGTTCATTCCGCTTGATAAGTCGTGGATCATCCGTATGGGTGTACTGGATATAATCCACAACCACAACGACATTGTTCTTTTCCTTAACACCCAGACTACCTTGTCTGACGATCTGCTCGCGCTGAAACGCGCGTGCAACGTGTGGAATACCGACAACCTGATTGAAGTCGGCGAGTCTGGTACTCTCTACCGTTTTCTCCAGTTTGCCTCTTGGAAACTCAATCTCAACAAGAGATTCGTAACCGAAGGCACTTTGAGAGAAAGAAAAATTGGACAAGACTCCTTGCTTGTTAGCTTGACACAGCGAGAGCTACTAGAATTAGCAGGTGAGCCGACCTCTCAATGGGCAAGTGCTACCGTGCTTCTTGGAGATGAGGAGCGCTTGGTAGACGCACCCTACAAGCTTCGGGTAACTTACGAAGCTGTCGATCACTGGCGAAGCCGACGAAGCGAAGGAAATACTTGGGAGCCAAGAGAAGATCCGACAATCCTCATCCAAGCTGAAACCTTCGTGAGGTTGCTTCGAGGCGAAAGACCTGACTTCGTAGCTATTCAAGCCGAGGACTACTGCTTTGCGCGTGCATTCGGTTACGTGAGCAGAGAAGAAGGTGCGCGAAAGTGGCCTACTCTCTCTGGTCATGAGAGCAACCGACTCGAGGAAATGGAGAAGGTACTAGCAGAGGCTCGAGCTGGGCAGGAGATCATTTCCAAGGATCATCGTGTCATCCACGCGATTGTCATGTGGGGATTGGTGAACAAGATCGCGATCAAAGTTCGCTATCCCGATGTGATTCGCAAGAGCTGGCCGGAATTTTGGCGGTTCATTGACACGACCAAGTCGTCTTGAACTCAATCGGTAACTTCGTGAGCCTCGCACTTTGTTTGGTGCGAGGCTCTTTTCATCTCAAAGAGCGAAAATTTGCCGCCAAAGCCAGCAGATTTTTCAATCCTTTTTAGTTGAAAAATCTGCTGGATTGAGTTATACTTAACTCAATTGAAAACTTGAATTTGAACAATCAACCAAGATAGGAGAAAAAACTGCCATGCCCAAGAAATTAAGCATCGTCATCTCCGGCTCTTTCCGTCGCTACTTCCAGGGAATCAGTGAAACCGTTAAGGCGTTTGAGGCGTTGGGCATTGATGTGCTTTCACCCAAAGCGTCAAAAGTGATCAACCCCGGCGAGGAGTTTGCGGTTCTTGAGACCGACGACACGAGCGACCCGAGGACATTGGAACAGCGTCACCTCAACGCAATCACTGCCGCGGACGCACTCTATCTCTACGACCCCGATGGCTACATCGGCGATTCCTCAAAGATGGAGCTTGGCTGGGCCATTGCGCTCGGCAAGCCCGTGTTCTGCAAGGAGTTGGTGGTGGATAGTACGATCAAGTTCTTCTGCGGCACCGTTGCCACACCCGAACAAGTGAAGACGGTTCTTGTGAACCGCTCGCCGCTTGAGACTATCAACGAGCGTTCTTCAGTGGCTGTTCTCCAACACTACATCCATGAGATGGTTGTACGGCGCGGATTTGACAAAGAATCTCCTCGCGACGTTCTCCTGCTCATGGTAGAAGAAGTCGGCGAACTCGCCAAAGCAGTCCGCAAACACCTCGGCCTCAAGTCCGACGTGGAGCGCAAAGAACGCTATCCCGTGCTGGAAGGCGAACTTGCAGATGTTTTCATATACCTCCTTGATCTCGCGAACCTACTCAACGTCTCGCTTTTTCACGCTCTTCATGAAAAAGAGCAGGAGAACGAGAAGCGATCGTGGAAGTAATAACAACTCAAGGGGCGCTGAACTTCGGTTCAAGCTATTGTAAGCCCTTTGATTACAAAGCAATAGTTGAAACGCACGAAGTGCGCTACCCTTGGGAGTAAAAATGCGGTATCATTGGGGCATATGGATTCCTTTAATTTCTTGACGTGATATAATGAAACTGCGTCTCGGATCTTTTAAATTGCTGCCCAGGACTTCTTTGGGAATAGACATTGGAACCGCTTCAATCAAGGCGGCGGAACTTTCCAGATGGGCTGGCAGAGTAAGCCTGAAAAACTACGGAGAGCTGCAGGCTTCCAATATGTATGACAGGCCTTTCCGCACGTTTGAGAAGAGCGCCTTGCTTCTTTCTTCAAAAGATGTGGCAAGGGCAATCAGGGCTGTTCTTCAGGAAGCGCAGATTACAACGAAGCAGGCAGTGTTCTCGCTTCCGGATTTTTCAACATTCTTCACTCATTTCCAGCTTCCTCCAATGAGCAGAGAAGAGCTCCCGGAGGCCGTGAAGTTTGAAGCGCGAAAACACGTTCCTCTTCCCTTGTCTGAGGTGACGTTTGACTGGAAGGTGCTTGAAAAGGGGCCGCAAAACGGGAATCCCTACAAAATCCTTCTGGTCGCGGTTCCCAACGAAGTGATTAATCAGTATCAGGAGATCGCGTCTCTTGCGAAGCTTGAGCTGAAAGCAATGGAGGCAGAAGTGTTCGGATGCATTCGCTCTTTAATAGGAGAAGACAAGAGAGCGGCTGCGCTTCTGGATATCGGAGCGCAGAGCACCACGGTTAATATCGTGTATAAAAAGACGCTGAGGGTGTCTCACAGCATGGACATTGCGGGGAACAATCTTACAGAGCGCATTTCCCAATCTCTTTCCATAGACAAAAAGAACGCCGAAGAGCAGAAAATAGCGAAGGGCATACTCAGCAAAGATTTTTCAACAATTCTCACCCCGCTTCTTGACATTCTCATTCTTGAAATCCGCAAGGTAGCTGAAGAGTTCCTGCAGGCAGAAGGAAAGAATATTGAAAGGGTGCTTATCGCAGGAGGTTCAGCCCAGCTCTCAGGCCTGAGGGAATATTTTGAAAGCAGTATTGGGAAACCGGCAGAAATAGCAAATCCGTTCCAGAATCTGTTTTACCCCCCAATTCTGGAGCAGAAGCTTAAAACAGCAGGGCCTTCCTACGCAGTAGCAGTAGGAATGGCGCTCAGAGGATTAGAGTAAGCATTTATGGTGGAAATTATTCCAAAACAATCTTCCCAGTCTTCATTATCAGGCACTGCATTTTTATATGCGGCCGTCGTGCTGTTTTTTGCGGCGGTCGGTTCATTTTTCGTGCTGCAGAAGCTTCAGGGAAATGCCCAAGACGAGCTTCAGCGGCTTGAAATAGAGCTTGGAACGGCAAAAACTCCAGAAGAAAGAGTGCTTGAAGGGAAGATCTTCTCCTATGAAAGAAAGATAAAAGATTTTGCGAGCCTTGCCGCTTCCAGAGAGAGTTCTCTGCCTCCATTCCTTTTTCTTGAAGAGAACACGCATCCAAAAGTATTATTCACCAAGCTTGAATTCAACCCCGGAGACCGAGTTATGCAGCTTCAGGGAGAAACGCAGGATTTCAGCACTCTGGATGCCCAGATTCTCATTCTAAAACAGAAAGAAGAGGTGGGGTCGCTTGATGTTTCCAGCCTTTTGCTTGGAGACCAGGGGCAAGTTAAATTTACATTGAAGATAGTGTTTTCTCAGTCGCTATTCAAATGAAACCCCTTCTTATCATCATCGGACTATTCTCTCTGATTGCCCTCATCGCCCTCTTTTTGCTCTGGCCTTCGTATCAGGAGTTTTCCAGCCTCAAGGAGCAGATCAAGCTTCGCAGCCAAGAGCTTCAGACGCGCCAGGCATATTTTGAAAATCTCAGGTCTCAGGACGCAAAATTGGCAGAATACAAAACGCAGGTTGCAACGATTGACGCGGCGCTTCCCGAAGATCCCTCTCTTCCTTTGCTGTATGATCTTATTCAGGATTCAGCTGCGACATCCGGCCTTGTGCTGAGGAAAATCACGGCTTCCGTGAATCCCGCTCTTGCCGATACGGAATCTAGCATTAAGCAGGTAAGCTCGGTCCTTGAACTGAGAGGATCCTATCTGGGGTTCAAGGGTTTTCTTGCTTCGCTTGAGCATTCCTGGAGGATTATTCAAATTCAATCTATTGAGCTTTCTTCAGAGAGGGAAGGCCCTGTTGATTTCATTGTGCGCCTCTCGGCATTTTCCTATTAATTTAACAATGTTAAATTAACCATGGCAATCACATTTTCAAAAGAGAATACATTCACATCTCAGAAAAAAGGCCAGAAGATTTTAATCGGCGTGTTCGGGGCAGTGGCGCTTATCACCGCATTTGTGCTGTGGCAGGGGTTTTCAGGCTCGCAGGATGTTGGGATATTATCGGTTCCTCCGATTTCCGTGCTTCCGAGGCAGGCAGCGATTGATTTCTCAATCCTTGAACAGAAGAAGCTCTTTGAGAGCTTTCTCCAGGCTCCTCCCGCAGTTTCCCTGCCTGAAAATGTCGGGCGCCCCAATCCTTTTGCTCCCTTATGAATCCCGTATGAACATTCTTGAGATATTAGCGAAAAAGAATCTCATTGAGGAAAACAAAGTCCAAGACCTTGTATCCCAGGCCCAGTCTTCCGGCATAACATTGGAAGAGCTTGTCTTGTCTTTGAAGCTCATTGACGAAGACACGCTGTTTTCTGCAAAGAGCGAGGCCCTGAACATTCCTTTGAAAAAAGTTGATCCCGGCGCTGTTTCCCTGAAGGTGCTGAATCTGATTCCCGAGGATTCGGCAAAGTACTACAAAATGGTTCCTTTTAGTCAGCAAGACAGGGTGCTGGAGATTGGCATGGTGTATCCTGAAGATCCTCAGGCAAAGGAAGCTCTGAGCTTTCTTTCAAGGCAGGGAAATTTCGCATTCCAGGTTTTCTTAATAAGCATCAGCCAGTTTGAAGCTTTAATGAAGCAGTATCGCCAGCTCAAAGGAGAAATGACCCAGGCTTTGCAGGAGCTGGAAAAAGAAATCGTGCAAGAGCCTGCACAGGCTGGAAAGGGAGCAATGCGGCGCATCACGGAAGAAGCTCCGGTCACCAAAGTGGTGGCTGTGATTCTAAGAACTGCCGTGGAAGGAGGAGCCTCAGACATTCACATTGAGCCAACGAGAGAAAACGTCAGGGTCCGTTTCAGATTGCTGGGCGAGCTTCATTCTTCGCTTATCCTTCCTTTGCGAATCCATCAGGCAATCATTGCGCGCATCAAGATTTTATCCAGTATGAGGATAGACGAGAATCGCCTTCCCCAAGACGGAAGGTTTTCAACTATGGTTGATGAAAAGCAGATAGATTTCAGGGTGTCTACGTTTCCTACCGCATTGGGAGAAAAAGTCGCTCTTCGCGTGCTGGATCCCTCAAAAGGGCTTAAAACGTTTGAAGACCTTGGTTTGCAAGAGCACAATCTCTTTAAACTCAAGGAAGCTTGCGCAAAGCCTTACGGCCTTATTCTTTCTACAGGCCCCACGGGATCTGGGAAAACCACCACGCTGTATGCAATTCTTCATGAGTTGAACAAGGAAGGGGTGAATATTGTGAGTCTGGAGGATCCTGTGGAATACATGATGCCTGGAGTGAACCAGTCTCAGGTAAAACCCGAGATAGGGTATGATTTCGCTTCAGGCCTCAGGCAGATTTTGAGGCAGGATCCAAACATCATCCTTGTCGGGGAGGTGAGAGACAAAGAAACCGCATCCCTTGTCATTCATGCGGCTTTGACAGGGCACATTGTGCTTTCAACGCTTCACACCAACAACGCTTTGGGAGTGGTGCCCCGCTTAATAGACATGGGAATTGACAAGTACTTGATTCCCACGACTCTTGTTCTAGTCTTGTCTCAGCGCCTTGTGCGAAGGCTGTGCGATTTGTGCAAAGAAAAGATAAACCCGGCAGAAGAAACAGTGAGCTTGATTGAGAAAGAAATGAACCAGCTTCCTCCGAACGTGCACAAGATCGTCCTTCCGCTTTTGAAGCAAAAAGACACAGTGATTTTCAAAGCCAAGGGATGCAGGCAGTGCGGATCTTCGGGATTCTCGGGAAGGATAGGAATTTTTGAGGTGCTTTCAATGACCGAATCCCTGGGAAAGCTCATCCTGCAAGATCCCTCAGAGTCTGCCATTGCAAAGGAAGCAAAACTGCAGGGGATGACGACAATGCGCCAAGACGGTATTATGAAAGTGTTGGACGGAATCACGACGATTGAGGAAGTGCTGAGAGCCACTGAAGAATACGATTAACAATGACATGAAAATACTTTTAGTAGAGGACGATCCGCTATTGATAGACATTTACACCACCAAGTTCCGCGAGGTGGGGTACGAGGTTGCCCTGGCCGATGCCGGGGACAAAGTGGCGGGGGAGCTTGAGAAATCCAGGCCGGATCTCGTGATTCTGGATATTGTCCTTCCCCACCAGAACGGGTTTGAAGTTTTAGCTGACCTAAAGAAAGATCCAAGATGGAAAGACTTAAAGGTAATCATGCTTTCCAATCTTGGCCAGAAAGAAGACATTGAAAAGGCTTTGCAGCTGGGGGCCGCAATGTATCTTATCAAGGCGCATTACACCCCGAGCCAAATAGTCCAGGAAATACAAAAACTTTTTATCTAAACATATGCCAACCATAGACGAGCTTTTAGAACTTACCATCGCGGAAAAAGCGTCAGACCTGCACATTTCTTCAGGCCACCCTCCGGTCTTGCGCATTGACGGGAACCTTGTCCCTCTTATCAAGAAGAAAGTGCTTGAAGGCGCAATGACAGAAGAGCTGCTTACGCCCTTGATGACCGAAGAGCAGAAAGCAAGACTGAAGGCGGAAAAGGATGTTGATTTTTCATACAACTTTAAAGACAAAGCCCGCTTCAGAACCAATGTGTTCTATGAGCGGGGAACCTTGAGCGCCGCGTTCAGGCTCATTCCTTCCACAATCAAGACTCTCAAGGAATTGAACCTTCCTCCCATTCTCAGCAAATTTGCAGAGGCAACCCAGGGATTTGTGGTGTTTGCCGGGCCTTCAGGCCAGGGGAAATCAACCACGCTTGCAGCTCTGATTGACGAGATCAACCACACGAGAAGAGACCATGTCATCACCATTGAAGATCCCATTGAGTATGTATTTGAAGACGATGAAGCAATCATAGACCAGCGGGAAGTGAACCAGGATACCTTGAGCTTTGCGAAAGCCCTGCGCGCCACGTTCCGCCAGGACCCCGATGTTATCATGGTGGGAGAGATGAGGGACGCAGAGACAATGGCAACAGCAATCACGGCGGCTGAAACCGGGCATCTGGTGTTCGCCACCTTGCATACAAATTCAGCTTCCCAGACCATACACCGCATTGTGGATTCTTTCCCTCCAGAACAGCAGTCCCAGATCAGGTCTCAGCTGTCTGCTTCTCTGCTTGGGGTGGTTTCCCAAAGATTGCTTCCCCGCATCAAAGGAGGACTGGTTCCGGCTTGCGAAGTGATGATCACGTCTCCTGCGATTGCAAACCTCATTCGCGAGAACAAGATTCATGAAATTCCGCTCGTGATTGAGACTTCCGGGGAAGCAGGCATGGTTTCTTTGAACAGAAGCCTTGCTAATTTGGTGCAGGACAAGGAGATTTCCCTTGAAAACGCGCTTTCATACTCTTTGAACCCGACGGAGCTTCGCAATCTTGTGAGATAATCTCATGAAGTTTAATTATCAGGCAAGGGACCAAAAAGGCCAGACTCAGCAGGGAGTGATTGAGGCTTCTTCCAAAGAAGCCGCATTGCAGATTTTAGGCAGAGACGGCTTGTATGTGACGCTTCTTGAAGAGCCCAAAGCCCAGCCTTTTTACGCAAAGCGCATCGCGTTCTTTGACAAGGTTTCTTCAAAGGAGATCATGCTGTTTTCCAGGCAGCTTTCCATTTTATTCAAGTCCCAGGTTCCGCTCATGGAATCTCTGCGCACCTTGTCATTGCAGGCAAAGAACCAGAATTTCAAGGAGAAGATTATTGAGCTTTCAGAAGACGTGGAAGGAGGCACTCCCTTTTCCCAGGCAATCGCAAAGTTCCCAAAGATATTTTCCTCATACTTTGTGAGCATGGTGAAAAGCGGAGAGAGCTCGGGATCCTTGTCTGAAGTGCTGGAATCTCTGGCAAACCACGAAGAGCGGGAATACGAGCTTTCTTCAAAGGTAAGGAGTGCCTTGACCTATCCCGCGTTTGTGGTGTCTATAGGCATTGTGGTGCTGTTTTTGATGATGGTGTTCGTTATTCCCAACTTAACGAGGATTCTGGAGGGTTCAAGCCAGGAGCTTCCCTTTGCAACGAAACTCATCCTCTCGCTTTCGGGATTTCTTCAGGCATGGTGGTGGGTGCTTCTCATTGGAATCGTTAGCACGATCTTCGGAGTTTCAAAGTATCTTGGCACCAAAGAAGGCAAGGAGCTGTTTGACGAGCAGGTGCTGAAAATGCCAGGCATAGGAAGCTTTTTGCGCATGATGTATCTTGGGAGATTCGCGGAAAACCTTTCAACCCTGGTTGCGGGAGGCATTCCCATTGTGCAGGCTTTGGAAATTACTCAGGATATTCTGGGAAACCAGGTCTACAAGAGAATTCTTGAGGAAGCAAAGGAATCGGTGAAAAAGGGAGACCCTATCAGCCAGGTTCTTCAGAAATACCCGCAGGAGTTTCCTCCCATTTTCACCCAGATGATGAATGTGGGAGAAAGATCCGGAACCATGGACACTACCATGCTGTACATTGTGAAATACTATCAAAAGGAAGTGGCAAACAGCGTGGAAAGTTTCTTGAGCATTCTGGAGCCTATGCTCATCGTGGTGCTGGGCGTGCTTGTAGGAGGCATGATGGCAGCGATACTGTTGCCTATGTACCAATCTGTTTCCGTGTAAGAAGTTTTCCCCATTGCAAGGTTTTCTTGCCTTGGTGTATACTAAAAGGCAGAAGAGAAAGGTCGCATTCTTTTATATATATGCAAGAATCATTATGAAAACAACGCAAAAAGGTTTTACGCTCATTGAGCTGCTCGTGGT
>JACOVZ010000044.1 GCA_016177065.1 Candidatus Wildermuthbacteria bacterium
AGACGCAATTATGGACAGGGCGATCACAGAGGCTTATGCCGCAAAAGATATTCGGGTTGATTCAGATCCGGCTTCCTGGAGAGACAGCATTCCTTTAATGGAAGATTTAGAATCAGTGCTCAAAACAATGGAGGGGGCTGATTCTCTGGTGCGAAGACTGCAGAAGTTCACCAAAGGAACCTATTCAAACTTCTTCAACAAGCCGACGAATATTTCTTTAAACAACGCTTTTGTGTGCTTTGGAATACGCGATATGGAAGAAGGGCTGCGGCCCATGGCAATGTACATTGTCATGAGATACATATGGAACAAGGTGAGATCCGAGCTCAAAAAGAGAATCCTTGTCGTGGACGAAGCCTGGTGGATCATGCAGTCAGAAGACGGGGCGTCGTTCCTGTTCGGAATCGCAAAGCGGGCCAGGAAATACTATCTCGGAGTCACCACCATCACGCAAGATGTGGGAGATTTCTTAAAATCAAGCTACGGAAGGCCGATTATCACAAACTCTTCTCTGCAATTCCTGATGAAACAGAGCCCTGCAACCATTGACGAGGTCAAGAAATCCTTTAATCTCACGGACGAAGAAAAAAACATCCTCCTGGAAACAGAGGTTGGGGAAGGAATATTCTTTGCGGGCCAGAAACACGTAGCCATTAAGGTGGTTGCTTCTCCGACAGAACATCAAATCATCACCACAAGCCCCGAGGAAATTCTTAAAAGAAAAGCTGAGGAAACTCCGCCCTCAAGTTAGGGGCTGCTGTTTTATCCTAACCACGATTCTGCGATCAGGATCTTCCCCCTGGCTTTCTGCAACAACATCGGTTCTTTCTCCAAGCTCCATGTGCACAATTCTGCGCTCAGACGAGCTCATAACAGGAAGCTCCTTGTCTTTCTTCAGCAAAGCCACCTCGTCTGCCGCGCTTCTCGCAAGCTCTCTCAGATAGGCCTCTTTGCTTTTTCTGTATTCATTAATATCCAGAAATACGAAGGCTTGCTCCTGGAGCTTCTTCCGCACCATCATTCTGAATACGTGCTGGATCTCTCCGAGCGTCTGGCCCTTTTCTCCGATAAACATCTGCGGCTCTTTCATGGTAACCTCCACAAGAATGCTGGTCTCCTCCTGAATCTTCGAGGCAACGGCCGCATCAGCTTCAAGCCTTACAAACAGCTCTTCTGCGATTCTCTTTGCCGTTTTGAGCGTTTCCTGTGAAATCATGGGGCTTTTGGTTTGGTGTTATGCGTCCTTTGAAGATTCCACTGCTGCCAAATGGAAAACAGGCTTGTTGTGATCCAGTACAGCCCCAGAGCAGAAGGAAGCTGGGCAGCAAAAAACCCCGTCATCAAGGGGATCATATACAAAATAGGGCCTTGGATGGCGCGGGCCATGCCTGTCTGACTGGAGGATTTGGGCGTAAGAGACATTGACTGCTTGCCTTGAACATACTGAAAGGCGGCCGCAAGCACGGCTACAAGAATGGATTTTTCATTTAAATCCAGCAATCCGAAGAACGAAGAATCAATGTACTCGGGCCGCGGGATGAATGAATACAGGGCGGAAAGCTGGTCTGGGTGAAACCCGTTTCTGAACACCTGGAACAGGGCGATAAGAATGGGGAATTGTATGAGGAGGGGGAGAAAAGACGCAAAAGGATTAATGCGTTCTTTCTGGTACAGCTCCATGAGCTTCTTTGAAAGCTCTCCTTTGCTGTTCTTGAACTTCTCCTGGATTTCCTGGACTTTTGGCTGAAGCTCAGCCAGGGCTTTTTGGGCCCTGAAAGCCCGCGCGCTCAAAGGATAGAGAACAAACCTAAGGATAATCGTGAGAAGAATGACTGCTACTCCGAAGTCCTTTCCGGGAATAAACTCATACAATGCCACGAGGGCGTTCAGGAATGGCTGGTACAAAATTGCGTGAAAAATATTTCCTATAAGATCTCCCATAAGACTATTTGATTAACAACGCTTTTCTTAAAAGGCCTTGTACTGCTTCCGCGGCTTCCTTAAGGCTTCGGGCTTGAAACTGAGGCAGAACCACCAGAACCGCATCCACATTCTGCTTCACGAGAGGGAGGGTTTTTCTCAGAGCCTCTCTCAGAATTCTTCTGATTCTGTTTCTTTTGACAGCCTTCATGGCCACTTTCTTGCTCACTACAACCGCGAATCTCGCCAAACCCCTTGATTCTTTCGCCTGTCCGCCGAAGCTTTGGCGAAGGCGGGCTTTCAAAAAAAGCCCCCCTAATCTTGTGCCTTTCCCGCGCGAAAAAATCTCCTCAAAATCCCGGTTTCTAGCGATTCTACGAGATTTTTCAAGCATAGCTTATACCGTAAGCTTTTTTCTGCCTTTCTGCCTTCTTCTCCGCACGGTATTCTTTCCTCCGGCACTTTTTCCTCTCTTGCGGAATCCGTGCTTCCTCTTGCGCTTCTTCTTTTTCGCATGATATGTAATGCTCATGGAATACAGTGTAGCTAAAAAGGAAAGCGGCGTCAATCGTGCACAATCTTTCCCCAGGTTATCCACATATGCATCTCCTGTGGGTTCATTTTGCCCCAACCCCTGGGTAGCGTATAATAACTCCAGACTCAATGACTAAAGACGAACTCTGGCAGGCGACCCTTGCCCAGCTTCAATTTCAAATATCCCCGGCCAATTTCGCGACGTGGCTTAAAAACACCTACATTCTTGATAAAAAGGATGGCGCAGTTGTGGTTTCCGTTCCCAACAATTTCTCCAAAGAATGGCTTGAAAACAAGTACAACAAGATTGTGTTTAAAATACTGCGCAACCTTGACGGAGAGATCAAGGAGGTGGGATACGCCGTAGAGCGTTCTGCGCGGCAGAAAGAGCCTAGCCGCCCCTCTCTTGCGGAGCAAGGGGAAAACCAGCTTGAATTCCAGGAGTTGAGAGTGGACAAATCCACGAATCTCAGCCCGCGATACGTCTTTGACAGCTTTGTCGTGGGCCCCTTCAACGAACTCGCGCACGCCGCCTCTCTTGCGGTCGTGAAAAATCCAGGGTCTGTGTACAACCCTCTTTTTATCTACGGAGGCACGGGCCTTGGCAAAACCCACCTGCTCCAAGCGGTGGGGAACCAAATCCTGAAAGATTTTCCCCAGAAAAGGATCCGGTATCTGTCTTCCGAGCGCTTCACTTCCGGAGTGGTGTCTGCCATACGCAACAAGAACATGGACAGCCTGCGCAACATGTATCGGGAAATTGACGTTTTCATTCTTGACGATGTCCAGTTCTTGGCAGGAAAAGATAAAACGCAGGAAGAGCTGTTTCACACCTTCAACACGCTGTACGAAAAGGGAAAACAGATTGTGTTTTCTTCAGACCGCCCCCCGAAGGCAATTGCCGCTCTTGAGGAAAGGCTGAGATCCCGCTTTGAAGGGGGAATGATTGCCGATGTTTCTGCTCCCGACTTTGAGACGCGCATGGCTATTCTTAAGACAAAGTCCCAGGAAAAAAATATTGCCGTGCCGGACGAAATCCACGAATACGTCGCCTCCCACATTCAGCGGAACATCCGGGAGCTTGAGGGCGCGGTAAACCGCCTCATCGCCTTTTTCAAGCTGAACAACAAAATTCCATCTCTTGCGGAAGCAAAGGTCCTGCTGAGAAACGTGATTCAAAGTCCAAGCAAGTTTGCGACTCCCAAGCGCATCATTGCGGCCGTGGGCGAGTTTTACGACCTGAAAGAGAAAGACTTGATAGCTCCCTCAAGAAAGAAAGAGGTGGTGAGGCCCAGGCAGATAGCAATGTATCTTCTGCGGGAGGAGCTCAAAAGCTCGTATCCTTTTATCGGCAAGAAATTCAGCGGGAAAGACCATACGACCGCCATTTACTCCTGCGAGAAAATAGAGAAGGAGCTTCGGGATTCAGAAAGTCTGGTTGAGGAAATAAATCTGATACGCCAGCGAATCTACGGTGGATAGGCGGTGGAAAAATGCGGCGTAAATATTTCTTCTTCATTCTTCACAATAATTCCCCGTCCCGCCGCACACGTTATTTTCATCACAAATCCCTTTATATAAATAA
>JACOVZ010000037.1 GCA_016177065.1 Candidatus Wildermuthbacteria bacterium
ACTCAAGGCCCTTATGCAAAGGAGAAATCTTTTGGAAAGGAGTGTCATGGGAATCTTGCTTTCTTTTTCGCACAGCCCCGGATTCGCGGGCATCTGCGGAGATTTTGGTCTTTCTCCCGATCAGGTCGCAGTGCTTCGAGCCATAATGAAAGCATGGGATGAACTGCAGAATGCAAAGGAAACGAAAGAAAATCGCGAAAAGAAGGGGATACTGATATTTAATGCCAAGACCCAGGGGTATAATAATGCCCGCAGAAAAGAGATTGGCAATGCCTTGGTTGAAGCCCTTGCTCTATCTGCGCGCGAATCTTCTGCAGCCAAGTTGGAAGTTTTATGGAGGTGACGTTACGTCACCTCCTCTTTTTATATACTTGACAGAATAGCCGGCTATCTTTATTTTTAAGACAGGCAAGTTAAAAACAAACCCATAGGGGTTTCATATATTAAGGAGGTGATATATGGGATACAAGGTATCTGGCAGGATTCCTTCCATGGTCCGCAGGGTATTTGCGTCATTGACGCTTTGCGCTCCGCGCTGGATTGTGGAAGGAGAAAGCTTTTTTGTTTCTGTTCCAATGGAACAAAGGGACAGATTCTCTGCTATAAAGAGAAAGTGGAACTCTGTGCGGTTTGAAAGGCAGAAGCGAAAAAGCAAGGGAAGTCGGGGGAGAGTTCTTTCTTCCCCGACCTTTATTTTTCTATGCAAGAAACGAGCGATTGGCGCGCTGCTTCAATCGCAGGAGATAGCATTGCAGTTTCGTCTTTTGAGAATTTGCGCAGTACAAAGTCTTCAACGTCTGCCGGTTTGCCTTCTTTTGGCAGAATGCCGATTCTAATTCTTGTAAAATCTTTTGTTCCCAGGGCTTGGATAATAGAGTCTGCTCCTTTATGGCCGGCAGACCCGGATCCTTTTGAAACTTTTACTTTCCCTAAAAGAATATCAATATCATCATGTATGACAATGAGCTCCTTGGCGAGACCAAGTTTTGAAAAACTTGGCTTAGCCAAGGATACAACTGCTTTGCCCGAGCTATTCATAAACATTTGAGGTTTTGCCAGCACTACCTTAGTTGAGCCAAGGATTCCCTCAGAGATCAGGGAGAGGTGCTTTTTTGAAAGCTTGAAATCAGGGAAGCCATGCTCTTTTTGGAATGCATCCAATGCCATGAATCCCGCATTGTGGCGAGTGTGTTCGTACTCCTTGCCTGGGTTTCCCAATCCTACGATAAGAAACATATGCAAGTAGTATAACACAGAGGGCTTGTAAAACGGAAAAAATCTGGTATACTAGGACGGTATGAAAGGATTTCTTCCCTTTGTTATTGATACGGCAAAAATATGCTTTATCGCCCTGCTGATAGTGCTTCCTATCCGCGCGTTTGTGTTTCAGCCGTTTTTGGTAAAAGGAGCTTCCATGGAGCCCAATTTCAGCAGCGGGGACTACTTAATCGTGGACGAGCTTTCTTACAGATTCAGAGTTCCCGAAAGAGGAGAAGTGATTGTGTTAAAGTATCCGGGCGACCCTTCCCAAAAGTACATTAAAAGGATCATCGGGCTTCCGGGAGAAACCGTCACGGTGCAAGACGGAAAGGTTTCTGTGAAGAATAATGGAGGGACGGCGGTTTTGAAAGAAGAGTATCTGCCTCAAGGATTGGAAACCCCTGGTTTTGAAGAGGTTGCTCTTGGGGATTCTGAATACTTCGTCATGGGAGACAATCGCCCGTTTTCCTCTGATTCCAGGAGCTGGGGAACATTGCCAAGGCAAGATATTATAGGAAGAGCTGTGGTAAGGATACTGCCTTTGCAGGAGCTTTCCGCCATGAGGGCTCCCTTGTATAAATAACGCCAATGCCCAAAGGACCAAAATTTCAAACAGTAACGGGAATGCACGACATTCTGCCTGAAGATCAGCAATATATCTCCAAGATTTGGAGCGTCGTGAACGACCTGGCAAAGTTTTACGGATTTTCAAAGATAGACACCCCTGTGCTAGAAGATGCCTTGTTGTATGAGAAAGGCACGGGAGCTGGCACGGATATCGTAGAAAAGCAGATGTTTCTTTTGAAAACCAAAGGGGGAGACCTTTTGGCTTTAAGGCCTGAGTTCACTCCCGGAATTGTCAGAGCGTATACCGAGCACGGCATGATGAATCTTCCCCAGCCCGTAAAACTCTACACCTACGGGCCCTTGTTCCGCTATGAGCACCCGCAAGCAGGAAGATTCAGGCAATTCAACCAGATTGATTTTGAAGTATTCGGAGAGCAGTCTTCTGCCATTGACGCCCAGATTATTCAGATGTTTTACACCATTCTGAAGGAATTGAAATTCACCCATTTGATTATTGAAGTAAACTCAATCGGAGACAGCCAGTGCAGGCCCTACTACAAAAAGCTTCTTTCAAACTTCTTAAGGCCAAGGCAGTATTCCCTGTGCTCAGAATGCAGAAGGAGAATCAAGGAAAATCCCTTGAGGGTTCTTGATTGCAAAGAAGAAAAATGCCAGAGAGTAAAAGCCCAGGCTCCTCAGATCATTGACCACCTGTGCGAAGAATGCAAAATGCACTTTAAGTCGCTTCTGGAATTCCTGGACGAGGCGGATCTTCCCTATCATTTGGATCCCTATCTTGTGCGCGGCCTGGACTATTACACAAAAACAGTGTTTGAGATTTTCCCTGAACGGGGAGCGGAAGATGGAGAGGGAAGGCCCTCTGCCTTGGCTGGCGGAGGGAGGTTTGATTCCCTGGTCAAGCTTTTGGGAGGAAGAGACGTGCCAGCTTCTGGAGCCGCTGCCGGAGTTGAAAGGATTGCCGCCATTATGAGATCCAAGGGTTTGCTCCAGGCTTCAGAAAATACGGCGAGAGTGTTCCTGGCCCAGCTTGGAGACTCTGCGAAAAAGAAGACCGTGAAACTTTTGGAAGATTTGAGAAAGGCGAATATCAACACGGCAGAATCTTTGGGCAGAGATTCTCTAAGAGCGCAGTTGGGAAGAGCAGACAAGCTCGGAGTGGAATTCACCCTGATTCTCGGCCAGAAAGAAGTGCTTGACAATACGATTGTAATCAGAAAAATGGATACGGGAGCCCAGGAAACCGTGAAGCTGGATCACGTGGTGGAAGAGCTTAAAAAAAGATTAAGGAAATAGCATGAAAGACTGTTTATTCTGCAACATAGCGAGAAAGGAAGAAAAATCAACCATTGAATATGAGGATGGGAATTTTGTGGCGTTCCACGACATTCATCCAAAGGCCCCATTGCATCTTCTTATCGTGCCGAGAAAGCACATTGCTTCCATAGATCACGTAGAGCCGGAAGATACATCATTAATGGGAGAACTGATACTTACAGCCCAAAAGGTCGCGCGATTGAGGAATCTGAAAGGATATAAGCTATTGATTAATGTAGGAAGGGAAGGAGGCCAGATAGTGGACCACCTTCACCTTCATTTGATGGCAAACCTATGAGGAAAACAATGGTGTTTGAGGTAAAGAAGAACGAGCGCGAAACAAACCTTTCTTTGGTAAGGAGATTTTCAAAAAGGATCAAAGAGAGCGGAGTAATCAGGGGAGCAAAGAAAGTGCTGTACAACAAAAGGCCCTTGAGCTTGGCGAAAAGAAAGGTGAATGCGCTAAGGAGAATTGCAAAGCAAAAAGAACGCGAGAAGCTCGCAAAACTCGGCAAAATTTGATGTCGCTCAAAAAAACAATCCAGGAGAATTTAACAGCTGCTCTCCAGAAACGCAATGAAACCGCAGTAAGCACGCTTCGTATGCTTCTGGCCGCTCTTTCAAATAAGGAGATTGAAAAGCGGACTAAGTTCAGCAAGGAAAACTCTCATGCCAAGGAAGCGGAGCTCCAGAAGAACAGCGAGCTTTCTGACGAAGAAATTCAGCAGTTAATAGCAGGCGAGGCGAAGAAGCATAAGGAATCCATTGAAGCTTTCCAGAAAGGCAGCAGGCAAGATCTTGTAGACAAAGAAACCAAAGAACTGAAGATATTGGAAGCATATCTTCCCGAGCAAATGAGCGAGGAAGAAGTGCGGAAACTCGTTCAAGAAGCCATTGGTTCAACCGGAGCAAAAACCGTGCAAGAGATGGGCAAGGTTATGTCTGCCTTAATGCCTAAAGTAAAAGGCAAGGCAGACGGAGCTCTCGTGAGCAAGATCGTAAAAGAGTCTCTTCAATAAATTGAAGCACTCGTTTGATCCATGTAGAATTAAAGTATGAACATGCTAAAGCAGAAGTACATCC
>JACOVZ010000038.1 GCA_016177065.1 Candidatus Wildermuthbacteria bacterium
ATTAAAATATCCTGGGATACAATCTGGCCCTGGAAATATACCCTGAGAGCAAAAAGCATAAGCGCAAGAGAAAGAAGAAAAACAAAGATTGAAACGCCAAGAATCACGCAAAGCCTGAAGGTTTCTTCAAGCGCAAGCTCTTTTTTGTATTGCGGGGGCAAAAGATTAATCATATGATCAAGCCTCTTAATGCAAGTCCGAGCGCCGTGCTGTAGCTCAAAGATTGATCAAAAGGAATTGGGGGAAGATTATGAAAAGGAGCCTTTACAATGTTTGCCCAGGGATTCCCAAGCTCAACTTCAATTGCAAGCTCTTTTGAAAGAAAATCCCGAAGGCCTTTAAGATTTGCGCCTCCTCCCGTAAGGATAACTTTTTTAATTTCTTTTTCATCCAATGTCATATGCTGATGGGAAGCATGAGAGCCGTAATAATCAATATATTTTTTCATCTGCCCCGCAAGGCCAGAAAGCAGGGGCGACAATATCTCAAACACCCTGCGCGCTTCTGAATCCTCGTTTTCTAGGCCATGTTTTCTCTTTAGGTTTTCTGCGGCAACTGCATCAACATTCAAGTTTTTTGCCAGGGCACCGGTAAGCTGAGTGGAAGAAACGGGCACGGAAGCCGTGAATCTCAGGCTTGTGCCCGCGAATACGATAAAGCTCGTACGGGTCGCTCCCAGGTCAACGATCAGCAAGGGGACAAGAGAAACTTCATTGGGAATAAGGGCTCTGGCCTGGGCAAGAGATTCTATCTCAAGAGCAGCCATGGTGAATCCCGCTTTCTTGAAAAGAGAAACATAGGAATCCACCACGGTTTTGGGAAGCGAAGCAAGAAGAGCATCCGTATGGTCAAGATGGTTTTTGAGCGGATGCACCGCCTGAGAATCAAGGTATACGGTTTCCAAGGGATAGGGGATGTAATTTTCAGCTTCAAACACAATGGCTTCCGCAATATCCTCTTGGGAAATTTTTGGAAGCTGAATCACTTCCAGAAAGGCCTTTTCTTCGGGAAGAGAGGCCACAATATTTCGCGTCTTGATTTTTTCTCCCTGCACCTGCTGAACAGCAGAACGGAGAAGCGCCGCAAGATCCGCTTCTTTCTTGATTTCTCCCTGCTCAAGCACGCCCTGGGGGATCGGGAATTCCCCAAAAGAAGAAAGTCTTGCGCCCCGGCTTGTTTTTTTGAGTTTCGCAATCTTTAAAGAAAGGTCTGAGAGATCCAGGCCAAAGGCTTCCTGATGCAATGAAAAAAAATCAAACTGCATATAGTTCATTCTACTCTATTTCCTTCCAGCTTGCGACCTCAAAGGTGGCTCCAGGCCCTGAGGAGAACTGGATATTTGCCAAGCCCTGCTCGTATCGGATGATAGAATTGTTGTCTATGGCAAGCTTGTATGCCGTCACCTCTGTTATAGTCACCCCGTTATGGATATTGATCATGGAATTTGAGGCATAGAATATTGCGCCCGCCGCATTGTTGTGGATATCAACGGCTGCATTATGATGGGTGCATTGGGGCTGCTGATTTCCGCCGTTGCATCCTGCCAAAATAGTCAGTATCATCACAAAACTTCCAGACTGCCCTGAACCCTGGAACATGGCGTTGTTGTCAAGGTGAACCCAGTTGTCGCTCACAATCACGCAACTCTTGTCATTGAATGAGGGATCGCACTTGATCGTTGCTCCGCTCCCGCTATTCATGCTGATGGAACCTTGAATATACAATGTTCCTGTCACAACGAGAGTCTGCTTTTTTGTAAGAACAAGATTGCCTGTGATTTTCTTTGGCCCCAGCGAGAGAGTCTGCTTATCTTGGATAACACACTGCGCGTTCCCGCTGTCTCCGCAGTTTCCAACGATGGTGCCGCCAGCTGCAACATCCGCCTTCCATTGATCAATCGTTTCTTGAGAAATGGGCATTGCTTGTACGGGAGGGCTTGGCTGCCCGCCGAATCCTGTTCCCGGGGTCAGCGGGAGCGGACATACAGAAGAAGAGGGACTGTCTAAAAAATTGCGGGAACTGCTGTCAATCGCCTGATAATACGCGTTGCCGCAGATCTTGCTCTTCTTGATAGAATCTGCTCTGGCTGTTCCCTGCACGATAACGTCTTCAAGCACGCTGAGGCCTCCTCCCGCAGCAACAATTGCATCTCCCGTAATCGTTGCGCCGTTATCTCCTTCAATAGGCCCGTTTGCATACACGTTTCCCGTTGCTCCTCCTGCACCTTCAATTCTGCTGTTTTCTTGCATATCCAGCCCTCCGGCTCCAACCTGCGCTCCGTAAAAAAACGAAACTCCGCTTATTGAAACAGTAAGAATTGCTTCAAGGCTGCGGAACCTGTTTTGCTCTTGGCCTCGCGCAACAACTGTTCTTGAGTTTCCTTCAGAAACAACGGTAATGGTTGCCTCTGAGGATCCTGCCTCTAAAGAGTAGCTTTCAGAATACGGCAGAAGATTCTTAATGCGGTATGCCGCATCCTCAATTCCGGCCTCTGAGAGAACTTGAGCCTGCGCGGATCTTGTAAGATTTCTTGAGATTGAAATGTTTGAGAATGTCACAAAAAATATGCTCCCGCCAATGGCAAGGGCAACTGAGGTGACCAATACGCTCAAAAACAGCGCCGCAAATCCTCTTTGATGATTATTCTGTTTCATACGCGCGGAGCGAAGCCGTGAAGGTTAGGGGTATTGATGCTCTGTATTCAGGAAGGCTTGAAGGATTCACTGCTATTCGCAGATTAATCCTCAAGGAAGGAATGTCTCCTGTCATAACCTGGGCCGCGGTAAAGTTTTGCACTATGACGCGGTCTGACGTAATAGGAAGAGGATCCTGCGATTCT
Source organism: Candidatus Wildermuthbacteria bacterium (assembly GCA_016177065.1). Lineage (GTDB taxonomy): Bacteria > Patescibacteriota > Minisyncoccia > Minisyncoccales > UBA10102 > JACOVZ01. Next base: position 2,840 of record JACOVZ010000038.1, read on the forward strand.
CTTTTCATGCACAGCTGAGTTTGGCACAAAAAGAAGTCCACAAAAGTTGCTGTTTCTCCCTGGGGAAGCAGGTTCTTTGTTTCCAGAGAAAACTGGCCCGGATGCAAAGCAAACACGCTCGTTGGGGTATATATGCTTACTGCTTCCTGGATTTCTTTTGTCATGATGTCCTTTGCCCGTTGAGCCTGGAATACAACTTCGTTTTCAGATTGCACCTTTGCCTGGGTGCGCACGGTCCAGAAAACAAACGCTCCCACGGCTCCCAAGAGCATTGCAAAAAGTGCAACATACAGCATCATTTCAATTAAAGTAAATCCTTTTCTCATTGCCTCCAGTTCGTAAGATAGCTTGTTAATTGCACCTGGTGAGGCCTTCCTTTCTCCGACCACGAAACCGTGCTGAGAACTTTCTTGGTATTGGGGTCTGGATTTCCAGAACTTTCCACGATATCAAAATCTGCATTACGGAGAGCATCTGTAAATATCAAGGATCTTGAGAATATGCCCAAAACTTCAACTCCCTGAACCATTTGCCATTTGGGAGGATCATCCAATGAAAGAGAAGGATGGTAGTCAACTCCCTGGGCAAAAGAGCCGAGCGAACTTTCCCAAGAAACTCCATCCCTGATATTTCTTACTGCTTCCAGCTGTTCTTGTGAAAGGGCAACGGCCTGCGCTGTCTGGTTCATAAGCTGGCTCTGGGTCAAAGAAAAGGAAGCCAGGCCCAAAAGCGAAGAAAGGGCAAGCCCAATGACTGCTGTCACAATCATAATCTCAACAACCGTAACTCCTTTTTTACTATTGCAAAGCAGGTTCTGAAACATACAAAGAAGTCCCCTGGGAAGTCTGCCCCTGGGCATCATATTGAATAATTGTTCCTGTCGCATCTCCAGTTAGCGAAATGGAGAGGCCTTTTGTGTTGTATCTTTTATCCCTGCGTATTGAAAACTGCGTTCCCTCCGCAGGGTCGTTGAATGAATGAGTTAAGATTTGAAGCGTCTGGGCTTGCCCCGCAACCATGACAATTCCCTCCCAGAACACTTGCCCTGACTGCATATTTGAGCTGATCAGAATTGACTGCAAAACAGGAGACCCGCCATTGGGGAAAGTGATTACAATGCTCTCTGATATTTGAATCTGGCGGTTGGCGTAATCTATATGCGCGTGTCTGGAATCCTTTATTCTATCTTGGTCTGAAACTGCAGCTTGCTGGCTTGCTTCCGCCGTTCCTGAAGAGTCCACAAAAATGGAGCGGGTTTGAGACGCATCTGCCTTCAATCTCAGAGAAACCTCTCCTGCTTCTGCTGTCTGGCCTGTAAGTCTCTGAAAAACAACCTGCGAGGCAGGCACGGTAACATTAAAAAGTTCAATAGTCCCCGGAAGCTCGTATGTAATGTCCTGCGGAACGTCTCTTGCTTCAAAGCTCGCTCCTTTGAAAAGAATATAAGAATGAGGATTAGACATGGTATCAAAATACACTCCGTAGGAACTTGAGTTTTCAGAGGCCAATGTCTTGCTTTGGGCGATTCTCAGCTGGCCGATTATTCCCTGAAGAGAAGAATCCAAAGATTTCTGGCGTTCAAAAACTCTCAGAGCAGGAGTCATAAGAACCGCCACCAAGCCCACAATAAAGAACCCAATGAAAAGTTCTATGAAAGTGAATCCTTTTGCGTTCATTGCTGTTGAAGCGAACCTAGCATGGAATACATGGGCTGGATCATGGAAACCGCAAAGAACCCTACCACGCCCCCGATAAGAAGCATGAGTATGGGCTCAACGATTGAGGCCAAGTTCTGAGTAATCTGCTCAACTTCATTTTCAAAGAATTCCGCAAGCTTCCCCAAAACTTCCGAACTCTGCCCGGTTTCTTCCCCAACCTCAATCATTTGAATGACAATCAAGGGATACAAAGATGAAGCAGGTTTCAGCACCTCTGAAAGCTTTTGCCCCTTGCCAACTTCTTGAGCCGCATTTGCCAGCGCTTCCCGATAAAAACTGTTCCCCAGCACCTTAGACGTAATCTCAAGAGACCTGACGATTGGAACTCCTGAGGCAATGAGAGAACTTAACGTTCTCACTGTCACCGCGGCATTGGTCTTCTTGACGATTCCGGAAATAACAGGAGCCTTGAGCGTCAAGGAATCAAGCATTCTTTTGCCTGAAGCAGTGCGGGCCGCCTTCCAGAACAATAGCGAGACGGAAGCTGCGATTGCAATGGCGAAATACCACTGAAAGCTCAGAAAATTCCCAAGCCCGATGACAAGCCGCGTTGTTATAGGAAGCTGAACTCCTAAATCCGCAAAGGTTTTTGCCAGTGTCGGCACCACCACGACAAGCATCATCAGCCCAATGCCGAACATTGCGCATACGACAATGGCGGGATACATCAAGGCTCCCAGAACTTTTGACCTAAGCTCATGCTGTTTCTCAAGCTGAAGGCTAAGGTTTGAAAGCACGCTTTCCAAAGTTCCAGACTCCTCGCCCACCTTAATCATATTTGTGAAGATGTCAGGGAATATCGCGGGGTATGCTCCCATTGCGTCTGAAAGCGTGGACCCTTTGAGGATTTTTTCTTTAATGCTCCTGAGAGCTTTCTGGAATGTGGAGCTCGCAGCTTGCTCTTGGAGCACATCCAGAGATTTTGGGAGCGAAACTCCGGAAGACACCATGACTTTGAGATTTCTGATAAAGAAAAGCTTTTCTCCCATGGAAACTCCAAACGAAATCTTTAAAAAAGAAAGTGGCGAGGATTTTTTCTCATTGTCCTTTGCCTTTGCAGAGGTAAGCATAAGATTCCTTGCGCGAAGAACATGCGCAAGCTCCTGCTCTGTGTTTGCAGTCTCTTCTCCTGAAACTCTTTCCCCCTGCGCAGAGATGGCGTTGTATGAATATAAAGGCATTTATTCCATGACGACTCGTAAAACTTCTTCTATGGTAGTGGCTCCCTGAGCCGCCTTGATAAATCCGTCCTCAACCATAGTAAGCATCCCTTCCTGCTGGGCCTGAGCCTGAATCTGGTCTGAAGTTGCCTGCTTGAGGATAAGTTCTTTGACTGTTTCGGTCACCGGAAGAACTTCGTAAATCCCAAGCCTTCCCTTGTATCCGTCAGGAGACTCAGAAGAAGCCTGGGGCCTCCTGAACTCTGCATCTTTCAAAGACTGGCTTTGTTTTATGATCTTCTCCTTTTTTAAAACACTTTCAATCTTTTTTTCGTCAATGTAAGACCCAATGCGCTCAATATCCTGGCTCGCAAGGTGATACGGCTGCCCCGAACCTGCCAATTTTCTCACAAGGCGCTGTGCCACGATCACGTTTATAGTGGAAGAGATAAGGAACGGCTCAGCTCCCATGTCAATGAGCCTTGGAATTGCTCCCGAGGCGCTGTTTGTATGCAAAGTGGAAAGCACCAAATGCCCGGTAAGCGACGCATTAATGGCAAGTTCCGCAGTTTCGCGGTCTCTAATTTCTCCCACCATAACAATATCGGGATCTTGCCTGAGGAGAGACCTGAGGCCCGAAGCAAAGGTAAGGTTAATTTTCGGATTGACCTGCGTTTGATTTATCCTGGGCATGTGGTACTCCACGGGGTCCTCCACTGTGGAGATGTTTACTTCCGGAGTATTGAGAATCTCCATCATGGAATACAAGGTTGTAGTCTTCCCAGACCCCGTGGGGCCTGTCACAAGAATCATTCCCACGGGTTTTCTTAAGCTCCTGTGGATGATCTCCAGCCCCTCCCCGCTCAAACCAAGCTCCTCAAGAGTAAACGCCTTTGCTCCTTCTGACAAAAGCCTCATCACCACCTTTTCTCCGTCAAACACAGGAAGTATGGACACGCGGATTGAGTACCGGTATTCATCGGTTTCCACCTTGAATCTTCCGTCCTGGGGAAGACGATGCTCGTCCAGCTTCAAAGAAGAAAGCACCTTGATGCGCGCCACAATGCCGGAAGCCGCAAGCTTCGGAAGCACCATGGCGTCTCTCAGAATGCCGTCAATGCGGTACCGCACGATCACCTCCTTTTCCAAGGGCTCAATGTGAATGTCGGAAGCTCTCTGCAGAATGGCGTGTTTGAGCAGAGTATCCACAATTCTGATCACGGGAAGGTCCTGCGCTATTTTCTCCAGCTCTCCCTGCTCCTCTCCGCTTTCCTCCTGAACGGTTTTAATGCCCGTTACTTCCTTTTGAATAATATCTCCGAATTCTGCTTCCAGGCTCCTCGCGTACTGTACAAGCACATGCTTGATGCTTTCCTGGGTTGTAAGCCTGGGAAGAATTCTCAGATTGGATTTTTTCTTTATGAATTCAATGGTTGCCAGATCATCCGGGTCCAGCATTGCGACCTCAAGATCTGAACCTTGCTTGCGAAACGCCACAATGTTGTGGGATTTCGCAATGGGCTCTGGAATGATTTTCAGCACCTCAGGGTTAATGGTTTCCTCCTGCAGATTCACGAATGGAATCCCCAGAATGTATGCCTCGGTCCTGATGAGGTCCTCTTCTGAGATAAGATGCTCATGCACCAGTATGTCCCTGAGTTTCTTTTTCTCCTCTTTTGCTTTCTTTTCCGCAACGTCAAAATCCGCTTCCTTTAAAAGCCCTGCATCAAGAAGAAACGCCTTGAGTTGTTGATTCTCAATTTTCATTGATCGCCTCCTTTATCTTGCGCACTACGTCTTCCAATGAATAATTTGATTTCACCAGATACGTTGTCGCCCCAAGCTCCAAGACTTTCTGGACATCCTGCATCTCTTCCAAATTCGTAAGAACGATCACCGGGATTCGGCTTGTGCCTTCCCCTGCCTTTAGGTCTCGCAAAACCTCAAAGCCATTCTGCTTTGGAAGCATGAGGTCTAGAAGAACGAGGTCTGGCTTCTTCTCTTTCGCAAGGCGCATTCCTATTTCCCCGTCTAGAGCCGAGAGAATTTCAAAACCATCTTGCCTCAGGGCGTCCCCAAGAGTTTTCTGCAGGGCAGCTTCATCTTCAATAAATAGAATTGTTTTCATGAGTTATGTTATTGGTATTACGAACCAAAACGCCGACCCTTTATTCTCTTTGGAAGAGAATCCGATCTTCCCTCCAAGCTTTTCCACCATAGACTTTGCAATATACAGGCCAAGGCCGGAACCCTCTGTCTGGAGCTTTGCGGCATTTGCTGACCTGAAAAACTTCTGGAAAATGCGGGGCTGGTCTTCTTTTGGAATGCCTAAACCATTATCCCGCACTTCAAAGCGGAGTTTTCCGTTCTGCCTGGAATACATAATATGAATCTCGTCTTTTCCGTAGCGGATTGCGTTCTCCAGCAAAACCTGGATGATATGCCTCAGAAGCGCGGAGTCTGTTTTTATCTTCTGCGCCTTTTCATCTTCTTCTAAAGATACCTTTGCGTTTGAGGCCTTCATCCAAGCCCCGAATTCGGAAACAATGTCTTTTACCAATTCTTTGAAAGAGAACTCCTGTTTTGCAACAGGCAATGTCCCCTGGGATATTTTGGAAACAGTAAGAAGATCCTGCACAAGGTCGTGCATCCTCCCGATATTCTCCTTGAGAATCTGAAAGTAGGGAAGCTGGTCTTGCTGAGGCACTCCGGCTCTTCCTGACATCATCACTTCTTCCGCCCATTTCAGGTTAGAAATGGGGGACTTTAATTGGTGCGACACAATGCTCACGAATTCGGATTTCAGCTGGCTGGCGTCTGCAAGCCTCTGAAAGCTCTCCGTGATGACAAACGCAATCGTTAAAAGCGCCCCCGCAAGAATAAGAGTGAAAAGGGCCGCAACCTGCGGGTCCACAAACCTGGCAGCCAAGGCATAAGAAAGCAATACAGATCCCATGATGACGAACCCCATCATAACAAACAGAAAATGCGGGCATTGCCACAAAGGCAATCCGTATTTCCTGCAGCTGCCCATTATGTTCAATTCTGAAAAAATGGAGTGCGCGCCCATTCAAAAATTATATCACGCCTTGAAAAACAATACCAAAA
>JACOVZ010000039.1 GCA_016177065.1 Candidatus Wildermuthbacteria bacterium
AATTGTGGATAAAGGTGGGGATAACTCACCTCAACTGTGGATAACTCGGCTAAACCAAGGATTCATGTTTATAGGCGAATATACATATTCATTGGATGAGAAAAAAAGACTGGCAATTCCTTTGAAGTTCAGGGAATCTTTGGGAAAGAAAGCAGTGATCACGCGAGGGCTTGATCAATGCCTTTTTGTGTATTCCATGAAAGAGTGGGAAACCTTGGCTGAAAAAATAAGCAAGCTTCCGCTCTCCCAGGCAGATGCCAGAGGATTTGGAAGATTGATGCTTACGGGAGCCATGGAAGTGATGTTTGACAATCTGGGAAGAATTCTTGTTCCAGACTATCTGAAATCCTACGCAGCTCTTCAGAAAAAAGCCGTGGTGGCCGGAGTCTACAACCGCGTTGAAGTATGGGATGAGCAAAAATGGGCAGAATACAAAGAGCGAACTGAAAAGGAAGTAGGGGATATCGCAGAGAGATTAAAAGAATTGAACCTGTAATATGCACGTTCCAGTCCTCACGCAGAGAATCCTTGAGTTCTTGAATCCTCAGCCCAGCCAGAACTTCATTGATGCGACTGCCGGAGCAGGAGGGCATCTGAAAGCAATTCTGGAAAAGACTGGGCCCAGAGGGAAGGTGCTGGCCATTGACTGGGATTCTGACGCATTAAAAAGAATACAGTCTGATCTTTCAGCAGATTTCAAAAAGAGAACAGTGTTCGCCAATGATAATTTTGAGCATCTGCGGGAGATTGCAAAAAGAGAAAAGTTCAAAAGAGTGCAAGGCATACTCTTTGACATAGGGCTTTCCTCAGACCAATTAGAGAACAGCCAGCGGGGATTCTCCTTTAAGAAAGACGAGGCGCTGGATATGAGGTTTAATCTTCAGCACGGCCTGGACGCGAAAAAGATTCTGAACTTCTGGTCAAGACAGGACATTGAGAAAACCCTGAAAGAGTACGGAGAAGAGCAATTCGCGCCCCTCATCGCAAAGGCGATCGTTCAGAGAAGATCAGAGAAGGCGATTATTAAAACTTCAGACCTTGTAAAAATCATAGAAGACGCAACGCCCAAGTGGTATCACAGGAAAAAACTTCATCCGGCTACCAAAACGTTCCAGGCTTTGAGAATCGCTGTAAACCACGAGCTTGAGGCGCTGCAAGAGGCGCTTCCCGAAGCAAGAGACATCCTGGAAAAAGGAGGAAGAGTGGCAGTCATATCGTTCCACTCTCTTGAAGACAGAATCGTGAAAAACTTCTTCAAACAAGATCAGGCGCTGAGAATAATCACCAAGAAGCCGATAATCCCGAGCTTCCAGGAACAAAAGCTCAATCCAAGGTCGCGATCAGCAAAATTAAGAGTAGCAGAAAAAATATGAGAAAAAGGGCATCCAAAAAATCAAAGATTCTCTTCATGGCTCTCTGTTCTCTTTTTGCGTTGTTTGCGGGGTACATTTTCCAGGTGAATGCTTTGACCTCAAACGCATATGCCCTAACCAGAGCGGAAACAGAGGTTAAGAAGCTCTTGCAAGAGCAGAAAGACTTGGAAACTTCAAGGGCAAAAACATTCTCTTTTTCCAGCATGACGTCATTGGCGGAAAAACTTCAGTTTGAACGAGTAGGGGAAATACGGTATATTCAGGTCATATCAGGATCAGTCGCGCAGAGATCAAGCAGCAGCCAGTAATAGACATTCATGAAAAATTGGAGGATGCATTTCATTGTCGCCCTGTTTTGCATTGCGGGCCTCGCCCTTGGAGGCCGTTTATTTTTTCTTCAAGTAGCGAACCACGGCTTTTATAAAGCCTTAGCCCAGGGACAGAGGATTTCTGCGTCCTTTGCAGAAGGCGAGCGAGGCAATATTTTCATGCGCGACAAGAACGGAGAGCTCGTTCTTCTTGCAACAAATCAGGAAACGCCCTATGCATTTGTCTCTCCGGCAGAGATTGAAGAAAGAGAACAGACATCAAAGACTCTTGCCCGGATACTTTCTCTCCCTGAGTCTGAAGTTCTTCAGGCTGTACAGAAAAAAGACAGTCTCTTTGAATTAATCAAAAGAAAGATAACGGAAGAGGAAAAATCCGCCATCCTTGAGGCGGACATGAAAGGAATGCATGTGGGGTTTGAAAGTCTCAGGTACTATCCGCAAGGATCCTTTGCTTCGCAGATTCTTGGGTTCGTGAACCAGGATGGATCGGGCCAATACGGCGTTGAAGAATACGAAAACAATCTCTTGAGCGGAAAAGACGGCCTCCAGAAAAATGCCTTAAATCCCGCTGCCCAGCTCGTTTCAGCGCTCATCAATACCAGCCAGGACGGATCAGATGTCATTCTCACCATTGACTACAATGTGCAATCCATGGCTGAAGCGCTTCTTGAGGAAGCTCAGGATGCTCTTGCAGTAAAAGAAGGAAGCATTATTGTCGCAGACCCAAAAACAGGAGCAATACTTGCCTTGGCCGAACTTCCAAGCTTTAATCCGAATGACTACGCAAGCATTTCCGATTTCACCCTATTCCAGGGCGGATCTGTTGAAAAGCTGTTTGAGCCGGGATCCGTGTTCAAGGCAGTTACCATGGCTTCTGCCATTGACGAAGGAGCCATAACTCCAGACACCGCGTATGAGGATACAGGGATGCTGAGAATAGGAGGGTATAAGATACTGAATTACGACAATAGGGTGTGGGGCGAAAGAACCATGAAAGAAGTCTTGCAATTTTCCATAAACACAGGAGCTGTGTTTGCAAAGGAACAGCTCGGCAACAGGAAATTCATGGAGTATGCAGAGAAATTCGGACTGTTCAGGCCCACGGGCATTGAACTTGCGGGAGAAGTGTACTCGCAAAATAAAGAGCTAAAGCAGGGGTATGAGATAAACCTTGCGAACGCGTCCTTTGGGCAAGGCATTGAAATGACCGCTGTGCAGCTCCTCAGGGCATATATGGCCATTGCAAATTCAGGCAAAATGCTAGACCCCAGAATCACAGAGCAGGAGACCAAAGAAGACTTTCTTCAGGTCATTTCTCCCCAAAGCGCTCTTACCACAACTTCAATGCTTGTTTCGGTGATTGAAGAAGGATACAGCAAGAAAGCGAAAATCCCGGGATACTACATTGCGGGAAAAACAGGAACCGCCCAAATCGCATGGTCTGCTCTTGGAGTGAAAAAATCCGGATATTCAGACCAAACCGTGCAATCTTTCGTCGGATACGCCCCAGCCTACAACCCCCAGTTTCTCATTCTGGTGAAACTCAACAACCCTCAAGCTAAAACCGCGGAATACTCGGCAATGCCTCTTTTTAAAGACTTGGCCAAGTATCTCATTGACTACCTTGAAATCCCACCGGATTATGAGGTAGAGTAGAAAAGCAGTTTGTTTTTGGCCCCATCGTCTAGCCTGGTCTAGGACACAAGATTCTCATTCTTGGAACAGCGGTTCAAATCCGCTTGGGGCCGCCTTGACTTTTTAATCAGTATATTTCAAAGTGTACATATAAACGAGTTCTACTCAGCATCTAAGAAAGGGGTGAATAATGGCATCATACTGGCTCCGATACGAATGGAGTAAGAATGGAAAAAACTTGGGAACAAATATGGTGAATTTCAATGCATCTTCAGATGAAGAAGCAAAAGAAAAGGCTCAGCAATTCATGAGAGATTTCCGGGAAAACGATCCTCCGCCAGACATAAAATATATTTACCTCCAGACCCTAAGGGAAGTCTAGCTTCCAAAGCAAGTTGAAGAACAAGGAAGATTTATCTTTTATAGCCTACTAGTGATAGTAGGCTTTTTTTGAACCGCCTTGACTTCTTTGTCTATATATTCTACTTTGTGCATAAGTTGAACAAGCACATAAGGAAGGAGGCAATACTTGAGAAAGTCATCTAAAGCAAGAGCTCAAAGAGACAAAAGGGGACGCGAAAAATGTTCTGAGTGCGGAAAGCCAAAGTTTGTCATGCATTTGCGGCTTCATCCAAAGAGCAAGAAACTGCTTTGCAAGAGATGCTTTGAAAACACAAAGAAACAAAAAGTGCCTCTTTCAATACACTCGGGAAACGGAAATCTTGCTCCGGAAATTGCGGAAGTGACGCCTTGCGTGGACAAAAAAACACACGAGAAATACAAAGCGCATCACTGGCTTATTGACACTCCTCAGGGCCCCGTGAGCAAGGGGATATGCAAGCAATGCGGAAAGGAAGCTGAATTCAAAAACGCGCTTCCTTCCGACTATATGACTTGGCAAGAATTCCAAGAAGAAAGAGCAAAGGCTCTCTTCAAAATTGGCATATCGTAATCGTCTCCAAAAGAACAAGCCCTCCTTCAACGCGTGAGAGAGGGCTTTATATTTTAACCTGTGGATAACTTGGCTAAACCAAGGTACAATTGAAATATGCAATCAATGGAAGAACACGAGTGGCACGCCCTTTCCCTTGAGGAAACAGCGCGCATTTTAGAAACAGACATTCAAAAAGGGCTCTCTGAAGACGAGGCCAAAGGAAAGAGGAAGCAATACGGAAAGAACGCGCTTCCCGAAGAACAAATTCCGTCTAGGCTGCGGATTTTTCTGGGCCAGCTCAAAAGCCCTCTTGTTTTAATCCTTGTATTCGCTGGAATCATTACCCTGTTTCTGCGAGACTACACAGACTCTGTTGTGATATGGAGCGCTGTGCTCTTGAACTCTCTCGTGGGATATGTGCAGGAATACCGGGCGACAAAAGCATTAACCGAGCTCAAAAAGGCGCTCAAGGTAAAGGCGCTTGTTTTGCGCAATGGGAATGAAAAAGAGATCCCCCAGGAAGATCTGGTGCCAGGAGACCTCATACTTTTAAAGCCCGGAAAGAAGGTTCCGGCAGACGCAAGAATCGTTCAGGCCTGGGAACTGAAAATCCAGGAAGCTGTTTTGACAGGAGAATGGATAGCTTCCAGAAAGGCGAGCAGCATCCTTTCAAAAGACGCTCAGCTTGCAGACAGGGAAAACATGGCGTTCATGGGAAGCATTGTGGAAGAAGGCGAAGGCAGAGCCATTGTGGTTGGCACTGGACTGCATACGGAAATAGGCAAGGTTGCTTCTCTGGTAAAAGGGATCAAAGAAGCTGAAACTCCCTACCAGGCGCGCCTTGGCAGGTTTTCCCGCATTATTGGAAGAATCATAGCCCTTCTTGCCCTTGCCATATTCCTGGAAGGAATCCTTGCAGGGAGAATGTTTTCTGAAATGTTCACGGTGGCGGTAGCCGTTGCCGTAGGAGCCATACCAGAAGGGCTTCCTGTTGCCATTACCGCAACCCTTGCCATTGGCATGAGAAGAATGCTCAGAGAAGGGGGACTTGTAAGGAATCTTGCTTCCACTGAAACCCTGGGAAGCACGTCTGTCATTGCCACAGACAAGACATTGACTCTCACAGAAGGAACCATGGCAGTGGAGGAAATATTCACTCTTAATCCAGCAGAGAAAGAGCTCGCCCTTACTATAGGAGCTTTAACAAGCGAAGCATTCGTGGAAAATCCTGAAACAGCGCTTGAGAAGCGGGTGGTCAAGGGCCGGCCAACAGACAAGGCCCTGCTTCAAGCAGCCATGGATGTTGGGATCACCAGGGCAGAGCTTGAAAAAACAATGGCTCTTGTGGGAACCATTCCGTTTGAATCTGAAAAGAAATATTCAGCGGCATTTTACAAAACAGCAGATGCAGTGCGGGCTTCTGTGCTTGGAGCTCCCGAAATCATGCTGTCTCTTTCCTCAGGGCTTTCCAGGCAAGAGGTTGAAACTATTGAGCAGAAACTCAGGGAAACTGCAAGCAAAGGATTGAGAGTCATTGCAGTGGGAGAAAAGATATTCAATGCCAGCACGTTCCCTTACCAGGATCATACGACTATAGAATTAAACGGAATAAGGCTTGTGGGAATCATTTCTCTCAAAGATCCCGTGCGCAAAGGGGTCAAGGAAGCCATTCAAAACGCAAAGCAAGCTGGCATTAAAACCATTATTGTTACGGGAGACCATGTATTAACAGCCGCTGCCGTAGCAAAAGAGCTTGGCATTGACGGCCACCCTCATGAATTCATTGAAGGGAAAGATCTTGAGAAGCTGTCTGATGAAGACTTCGCAAAGAAACTGGATGAATTGAAAGTATATGCAAGAGTGGAGCCAAGCCACAAGCTGAGAATTATTGAGGCCTGGCAGAAAAAGGGAGAAATCATTGCAATGACAGGAGACGGAATCAATGACGCTCCGGCCCTAAAAAGAGCAGACATTGGTATTGCTTTGGGATCTGGCACAGATGTGGCAAAAGAAGTAGGGGATCTGGTGCTTATCGGAGACAAGTTTTCCATTATTCCTTTAGCCATTAAAGAAGGAAGAGTCATTATTGACAACATACGCAAGGTTATCACGTATATGCTTTCAGGGTCTTTCACAGAAACCATTCTTATCGGAACAAGCATTCTCATGGGGCTCCCTTTGCCTGTTACCGCGGCCCAGATTCTTTGGGTAAACCTTGTGGAAGATGGCCTGCCTGGCATTGCCTTAACCTTTGAAAAAGGAGAGAAAGACGTGATGAAAAGGAAGCCTGAAGGCAAGAACATCGCTCTTATGACTGCTCCTATGAAGATTATCATCTTTGCCATAGGCATTCTTACAGATCTCATGCTCCTTGGAATCTTCGTGTTTCTCCATTTTTTCACAGACTATTCCCTAGAACATATTAGAACCATTGTGTTTGTCGGGCTTGCCGTGAACTCTTTGCTGTACGTATTCTCCTGCAAGAACCTGCACCAGAACATCTGGAAATACAATCCTTTCTCAAACCATTACCTTACAGGAAGCGTTGCATTGGCATTCCTTTTGCTTCTGACTCCCATTTACATTCCCTTTATGCAAAATCTATTCGGAACAGTTCCTCTTGCTCTGCAAGACTGGATAATGCTTTTGGGGCTTGCGTTTTTGAACGTATTTCTCATTGAAGCCGTGAAGCTGTTCTTCGTAAGGAAAGATGGTATATTGAAAGCATGATTGAAGCAATTCTCATTGGGATTATTGTTGTTCTGGCAATAGCTGTCTTTTTTCTCATTCTCCAGAAAATCAAACAGCCTGAGTCTTCAAACTTCTTAATGATCCAGAACCAACTTCAAGATCTCAGGAAAACCGTAGACCAGAAGCTTGGCATGTCATCTGCCATGTTTCAGCAGCAGTTCAAGCAGAGCGCGAATATTATCAAAGAAGTTACGGAAAAACTCACGCGGCTTGATGAGACCAACAAGCAGGTCTTGAACTTTTCAGACCAGCTCCAGCATCTTCAGGACATTCTCAAGAACCCCAAGCAACGGGGAGTGCTTGGAGAATACTATCTGGAAACAGTGCTCAAGAACGTTCTGCCGCCTGAATCCTATAAAATGCAGTATGAGTTCAAAGACGGAACCATGGTAGACGCCGCCATATTCGTTAAAAACAAAATCATTCCCATTGATTCAAAATTCTCTCTTGAAAACTACAACAGGATTGTAGAAACCAGGGACGAGGAGGAAAAGGAGCGGTTTGAGAAGATCTTCAAGCAGGATTTAAAAACAAGAATTGACGAAACCTCAAAGTACGTAAAGCCCCAAGAGGGGACTATGGATTTTGCGTTCATGTTCATTCCGGCAGAAGCTGTGTTCTACGACCTTCTGGTGAACAAGGTGGGAGCGGTTGAAACCCAAGACCTCATTCAGTATGCCATTAATGAAAAGCATGTGATTATCGTGTCTCCAACTTCGTTCCTTGCGTACCTTCAGACCGTGCTTCAGGGCCTTAGAGCATTGCAGATTGAGGAATCCGCCAAGGAGATACGAAAGAAAGTGGAAGATCTGGGAAGGCATATTGGAAGCTATGAGACCTACATGAAGAAATTAGGGAATCATCTTGGCACCACCGTGAACACCTACAACACAGCCTACAAAGAGCTTGGGAAAATAGACAAAGATGTGCTCAAGATCTCTGGCAAATCAAACGAGGTTGAAGCGCTTGAAATTGACCGCCCAAAAACAGAAGAAGAGCAGGGTTGACAACTCATATACTTTATAGTATATATCTCTATGCGGGCTTTTGGTCTGGCTGTGCATTTGCACTTTAAAGAAGTATGCCCGCATCATAAGAAGGGTGAGGACTTTTCCTCGGCGTGTTCCCTGTGAACTCTTGCGGCCATTGTCCTCGCCCCATCTCTAGGACGAAGCGGAACTTTACGATGTGGTGCGTTGCTTTTAAGCTTTTTGGGTAGTTGTTCCGTTTCGTCCTTCTTCATCTGTCCCTCAAATTTTCTGAGAGGCAGATTAAAGAATTTTGTACCTTGAAAGGAGGTACCCTGATGCCGCATTATGCCGCATCGTATGTTCCGCTCGTGAGGGAAACGGAGGTGATGCATTGGGATCCAAACTCCAAACGCAAACCCGCTTCTATGAAGGTAGGAGATGCTTTTCACCTTCTGTTGCGGCTGGAAGCTGGAGACGATCTCTCACTTATGATGGGTTCCACCAATGCCGTAGTGGCGCTTGCCGCATTTCGCAAAAAGGTGAACGTACATCAGCTTTCCTTTTCCCGAATTCAAGCTTGGCTTGTGTCCAACGGCAAAGGACAGAAACAGGAAGATACTGGAGCAGACGCAGAACAGGAGTTTAACGGACACAGGACGAAGGTTACGCCCAGCCAAGTTTTGCGAGTCGCGCAAGAAGCGCCTCATCTGTTTTATCCAATGTCTGTAGCACAATCTGCGGTGTTGGAAATCGTTGCCGCGTGGCAGCGCGTAAACGACGTAATGGAAGCTCGCAAGGCAGCTGCGAACCTTGTGCGCATACGCATCCAGCAGGATGCCTTGCTGTATGGCAAGGCTCGAGAAAAACCCATCCCTGGGAAAAAAGAGCTTGAAGCTCTGCTTGCAGACCTGCTTAACACAAAAAATGAGCAAGATCGCAAGCGCGTTCCGGGCGACCCTCATATTGCGTTTCTCACAGAACAGGAAGAACGCGAACGGTCACGGCTGGAAAATCTTTGCCGTGGCTCTGACTTCTATCTGCGCTTGTTTGGCGATGTAGAAGGCGTAGGGCCAAGTATTGGTGCTCGCTTCATTGCGGCAGTGGAGCGCATTGAGCGCTTTGAACGACCCGAGGATCTTTCTAATTACGCCGGTATGTTGCCTCGTGGAAAGGAAGGTATGCTTCTGTCTCGGAAGCGCTCCAAGGGTAAGCAACTTTCCCGTTCATCGCAGCTTAACTCCGCTTGTTTCTTGCTCCAGGACTATATGTTCCAATGGGGGAGAAACACAAGTCTAGGCCAGCGGCTTATTGCGCAAGTTGAGCGTGAGTGCCCATGTACGCCAGAAGCGCGTAAGGCAAGCAAAGACCTTCGCCGCAAACATACGGAAGCTGTAAAGCGAGCGAGAATCGCAATGACACGCCATTTCTTAGAAGAAATCGTATGGCCAAAGTGGCGTGCATACATGGGGTTGACTTCCTGACATAGTCGGAGGGCATATCATTTTAAAGCGAGGACCTTGTGAAGAACTGTCTTTTATAGACTTTAGTCGGCGATGTCCTCGCCCCTCATTCAAGGACGAAGCGGAACTTTCATAGTGGCTGCTTTTAAGCTTTTTTGTAGAGTGTTCCGCTTCGCCCCTTCTCAATGCTTATTTCAAAGAAACAAGTATTAAGAAGGGCTTTATAGTATGGTGCTCTTAAGCTTTTTTAACCACTGCCCTTCATCACGGACGAGGACTCTGGGGGAAAATGTCTGCATAGACTTTCTTTCGTGTTGTCCTCGTCCCTCTCCCAATGCTTATTGGAAAATAGTTGGTACTGGGAGGGGCTTTGTGGTTTGATGTGCACTCTGCACTTTTCTCTGCGGTGCCCCTCATTCAAGGACGAAGCGGAACTTTACGATGCGATGCGTTGCTTTTAAGCTTTTTGGGTAGTTGTTCCGTTTCGTCCCCCTCTCTTCTTGTTGACTTTTCTATGTAATACTCCTATACTATCTTTCATATGCCATTCGCAGTCATTAAAACCGGAGGCAAGCAATATATCGTTGCTCCCGGACAAAAACTCAAGATAGAGAAACTTCCCCAGAAAGCAGGGGAAGAAGTTGTGTTTGATCAGGTTTTGCTTTCAGAAAGAGACGGAAAAATTGAGATTGGCTCGCCCTTTGTCAAAGACGCAAAGGTGAATGCAAAGGTGCTCAGCCAGGGAAAAGGGGAGAAGCTTGTTGATTTTCATTTTAGAAACAAAAAGAGATACAAGAAAAAAAAAGGCCACAGACAGCTTTTCACAGAAGTTGAAATCACATCTATCTAGCGGCGGCCTTCTAAGGCTTGGCGCAGGGTTTCTTCGTCTGCGTATTCAACTTCTCCTCCCATAGGCAATCCTCTGCCCA
>JACOVZ010000045.1 GCA_016177065.1 Candidatus Wildermuthbacteria bacterium
AAGCGCACAGACGGCCGTTTTGCCGACGCGCTTGAATTGCTCAACGCAGGAAAAATTGTGCTGACAGACGAAAGTCACGTTTCTGTTGATCCATTCCCGATTCTTCACCATGAAGATTATCGATATCACAAAATAGAAGAAGATGTTACAAAAGAATCTCAGGCTGTGGTCATTGCGATTATGGACGTTTCCGCGTCAATGACTCCTCTCAAAAAATATTTCGCTCGCACAATGATCTTCTGGCTTGTAAATTTCCTACGGCAAATATATAAACGAGTTGACATCCGTTTTATCGCCCATGATACCGAGGCACGAATCGTCGATGAAGAAAATTTCTTCAGAGTTGGAGAAAGCGGCGGAACACACTGTTACGCCGGATATGAACTCGCAAACTCACTCATAGAGACTGATTATCCGATAAGCCAATGGAATGTGTATGTATGGCACTTCTCTGACGGAGAAGATGGAAACACAGCACGTTCTATGGAAGAGGCACGGAGGCTTTTTGAGCGAAAGATTAATATGTTCGGCTATGGGGAAATATGTCCTGAAAAAGAATATTGGCCACCTGAACTTCTAAAACAATTTATTAAGACCTTTGATCTCAAAGAAGTTAAAGAAGAAAAAGATTTCACGGTTCATGTAAGTTTTGACGAAAAATATCCGTTCTTGGGTGTCGCGATGCAGGAAAAAAAACATATCTGGCAAGCCCTTAAGGCGTTTCTCAAGCGAGATAGGTGGTCGTCATGAAAAAGCACGAACTAAAGCGTCTTATACAAATTGAGAAAGAAATAAAAAAGATCGCGGTTGAAGAGTGCGGCCTCTTAACGACCGATATCGTATTTGAGGTTGTCCCCGCAAGAAAAATGATTGAGGCAATGGCGTATCAGTTTCCGGTCAACTTTTCACACTGGTCCTTTGGACGCGATTATGACAGGCATCGCACCATTTACGAACACACCGGAGTTGGAATACCATATGAACAAGTGTGGAACTTTGAAATTCCTAAGGCACTTCTCGTTGATACCAATCCACTTCCGTTAAATGTGTTGGTAATAGCCCATGTATACGGACACGTTGATTACTTTTTAGGAAATCGCTACTTACAACACGGTCGTTCTTTTTCCGATATCGCCGAAGAAGCACGGTATGCGGCGACACGGTTTAAAGAATATGAAGTCCGATTTGGAATAGAGTGGGTTGAAAAAGTAATTGAGGCAGGTATGGCGCTACAATGGCACCAGCCGCTTGATCCCTTCCTGGAAGAGCCGCGTGAAGAAGATGCTCGTGCATATCTCATGAAATTGGAAAAAGAGAAAATGCGGTACGTTCAGACACACGCGGTCTCGTCAAATAAAAAGAAGACTGAACAAGAGTTACGGAGACTGGAAGCACAGCTTAAAATACTCGCGCACAAAACTCCACCTGAACCAGTATATGATATACTCCAATACATTATTAAACACGCCCCACGCCTTAAGGAAGAGGAGCGTGATATTTTAACGGTTATCAGAAATCAAGCGCGAGCACTGGCTCCAAATCGCAGAACGAAACTGCTCGATGAAGGATGGGCGACATACTGGCACACCCGTATCATGCGCCGACTATTTGAAAAAGGACTTTTGAGTGCTGAAGAACATGGAGTCTTCCTTGACTATCACGCAAAAGTAACTCAAGCGAGTAAGCGACAATTCAATGTATACAATATCGGTCCCGCACTCTTTGAGTACATAAAAGAGCGTTGGGACAGAGGGCAGTTCGGAAAAGAGTATGAGGAATGTAGGAACCCTTTTGAACGAAATCGATGGGACACAAAAGTAAACAGGGGAACAGAAAAAATATTTGAAGTTCGTTCTTCATATACTGACCGCATGGCAGCAGAAGAGTTTTTTACTCCAGATTTTATACGAGCATGTGAGTTATATATTTATGAAGATCGTCAAGATGGCTTAGGAAACATTGTGTCTGTCGTTGTGGAAAAGAGACCCGCAGAAGTTCAAAAAATCTTCAAAAGAATATATGCTCTCTACGGCACGCCTCAAATATGTGTCATTGACGGCAATTATAAAGACAAAGGATTTTTGTATCTTGCCCACAAACCCTTCGGGGATGGGGAGCTTGATCAAACATACCGAAAAGGAGCTCTTGAATATGTTTATGCATGTTGGAAACGCCCGGTTTTTCTGGAGACACAAATCGGCAAAGATGTTGTTGTATGTTCTTTTGATGGAACAAAACACAAGATTGTACCTAAATAAATACGCAATACCGCTCTGGTATACATCAGAGCGGTTTTTTCTTTTGGTGCGCAGGAGAGGAATTTCACTACTCGTCGCTCCGCCAGTTGGCGGAGCTCCTGCGCTTTCAAACCACTCGGTTTGAAGAATCCTCCACGGGAAAACTACAGTTTTCCCGGCCCCTTTCGTGTTCAAATCCTCACCGTGCTCAAAAACATCACAACAAAAAAACCGTACTGTTTGTGAGTACGGTTTTTTTGTTTTGGTGCGCAGGAGAGGATTTGAACCTCCACGACCTTGCGGCCACTAGCCCCTCAAGCTAGTGCGTCTACCAGTTTCGCCACCTGCGCAAAAATCAGTATTTAGTATAGAGT
>JACOVZ010000040.1 GCA_016177065.1 Candidatus Wildermuthbacteria bacterium
GTTGGGTGTCATCAATACAGCCGCAAACTGGATCTTTACCATTTTCGTCATCGTTGCCGTTCTGTTCATCATCCTCGCGGCATTCCAGTTTGTGACAAGCGGAGGAGACGCGGCAAAGGTTGGAGAAGCCCGCCAGAAACTGATCTGGGCCATCGTGGGCATTGCGATAGCGGTAATGTCTCGCGGATTGCCAGCTGTCATACGAAATCTTTTGAATTTGTGATGACCGGATAAAGACAAAACCCTTGGCGCCTCAAAGCGCCAGGGTTTGTTTTTGGAGGTATTTTATGCAAGAATACTGGTGTTTAAGTCGGAGTGGCGAAACGGTATACGCGCCAGCCCTAGGAGCTGGTGGGGCAACCCATGAGAGTTCAAATCTCTCCTCCGACACAGTATCCCTCAAAACTTGGTCTCGCCAAGTTATCCACAGCCTCGCAAAAACAAAACCCGCCTCGTTGGCGGGGGTTTGTTTACACCCGTACTTTGATTTTCTTTACCTTCTGGCGTTCTAGCTTTGGAATGCGCAAGGTGAAAACTCCATCTTTCATGGCTGCTTCCGCTCTGTTTGCGTCAACTTCCTGGGGCAGGATTATCTGCCTTGAAAACGTTCCCCAGAAGCATTCCTGGTAAAAGTAGTTTTTCCCCTCGTCTTCAATTTCGTTGCTCCGTTCTCCTGAAATGGTGACTACGTCGTCCTCAATTGAAATATCCAAATCCTCGGGTTTCACGCCTGCCACCGTGGATTGGATGATAATATCTTCGTCTGTTTCATACACGTCAACTGCAAGCTCGCCTTCCGGTTGGAACCAGCTCTCTTCTTCTGCGGCCTCTTTCTTTTTGCGAAGAGGTTCGGGTTCCTTGTCTGAGTTGCTTTTTATTGCGATTTTTTTCATCTTTGATTTTCGGGGCTTTTCTTCTTCCTCCTCTTTTTCTTCCGTCTCCTCAATCCCCATATTGTTCTTAAGTTTCTCAAAAAAGGACATAAAAGTTTATTGAATTTGGCATGCGCTTTTCATTGCCCTGAGCTTTCCAAAAGCAAAGGAAATGAAAAAGGCCGTTGCTATGAATATTGCTAAGGGAGCAAAGAACTTGATTGTTCCCTCTGCCTTCAGTATATACAAGTCAAAAAATCCATGCAAGAGAGTAGCAAACAGGAAAGCTTTTGCAATGTTTATCCTGCGATTCTTTGCGGCGCTGTAGGACAGGGCGAGGAAGTACCCGAGAAGCGCGGAAGCAAGCGTATGAAGGAAGGTTGCGCCAAGGAACCGTATTCCGCTTAAGGTTGCGATACTGAAAGCCGGAGAATCGGGGTTTAACCCAAAAAGCACCATGGTATTCTCAATGGCGGCAAAACCAAGAGCTGAAATCACCATATACAGCATAATGTCTACCGGTTCGTCTAGGGCGGAATTTGAGAATGCAGAAAGACGCACTGCCATGAATTTGCATACTTCTTCCGTGAGCGAAATGCCAATGAATATGAATAGGACGGAGGATGTAAAAGAGGCAAGTGGAAGCCTATCAAAAAAGAATTGAAATCCGAATTCCAGAGCTAGAGCCGGAATCGCAGACATCATGCCAAAGAAGAACACCTTGGATATCATGCGCTTGGGTTCTGGATGCGCGTCTTTTCTTAGATAATAGAGAAGCCACAAAAAGCTTGGAGCAAGCCCAAAAAGAATGAACAGGAGGTAATTCATGTGGATAACTCAACTAAGTCAAGTTTTATGCGGGCCATTGTTCTATCATGAGGGTCTGTTTCTTTGATTTCAAAGGAAGCTTCTGATAGATTTCTTCCGTGATAAAAGGCATAAACGGATGCAGGAGCCTGAGGGAATCCTGAAGTATTAGAAGAAGCGCATACTGCCTTGCTGATTTTTTCTTCCGGTCTTGCAGTATCGGCTTTGATTCCTCAATGATTTTATCGGCAAACTCGTGCCAAAGGTAATGATAAAGAATTTCTGCCGAATGGGAGAATTTGAACTGATCAAGAAGCGCCGTTGCCTTTTTTGCCACGGCATTAAAATCTTTGAGCATCTTTTTCTCTTTTACGCCGAGAGCAGGTTTTGAGCTTTTAGGAAGATCCTGCGTATTCTGAAGCACGAATCTTGCCACATTCCAAAGCTTGTTCGCAAAGTTGCGGTATCCCCGTATTTTGTCTTCTGAAATGACAATGTCTTGGCCTGGCATGTTCCCGACGCACAGCGCCATGCGCAAGGCATCGGTTCCATAGGTTTCCGCAACTCCGAGAGGATCAATGACATTCCCTTTTGATTTTGACATCTTCTGCCTGTCTTTGTCGCGAACAAGTCCGTGCAGGTATACCGTTTCAAAGGGGATTTTGCCGGTGCAAAAAAGCCCCAGCATGATCATTCTTGCCACCCAAAAAAACAGAATGTCATATCCCGTTTCCATAACCTGGGTTGGGTAGAATGTTTTGAAATCTTTTCCATTGGGGAACTTGAGAATCGCAAAAGGCCACTGGCCTGAAGAAAACCAGGTATCAAATACATCGGGGTCTCTGCTGAGATCAGCGTTCTTGCATTGCGCGCAGCTCTTTGGGGTTTTCCCTTCTGTCACAGTCCACGAGGAGCATTGTTTGCACTGCCAGGCTGGGATTGCAATTCCCCACCAGTTTTGTCTTGAAATGTTCCAATCCCTGATGTTTTTCATCCAGTGGAAGAATATTTTTTCTTGATGGGAGGGTATAATGCGAATCTGCTTGCTTTTTACCGCGCTTACAGCTGGCTTTGCCAATGGTTCTGCCCGCACAAACCACTGGGAGAGGAGCATGGGTTCAATCACATTGCCGCATTTGTAGCAAAGGGCAACAGTGTGAATATAGCTCTCATCTATTTTCTCTATGAGCCCTTTTGCCTGCATATCTTCTGCAACCCTTGCCCTTGCTTCCAGAACTTTCATCCCCGCATAAGGGCCTGTTTTCTCGGTAAGCTTTCCGTCTTTTCCTATCACCTGCAGGGGCCCCGGGATTTCATTTTTGTGGCGCATCCAGATTTCAAAATCATTGAAGTCGTGCGCCGGAGTCACTTTTACAGCTCCCGTGCCAAAGGCAGGGTCTACCGATGCGTCCGCAATGATTTTTATCTTCCTTTTCCCGAGAAGCGCATCCACCTCAAGCTCTTTGCCGATGTATTGCCGGTATCTTGCGTCTTTGGGGTGCACGGCAATTGCAGTGTCTCCGAATTTCGTTTCGGGGCGCACTGTAGCCAGAGTAATGGGCCCGTATTTCATGTAGTACAGGGGATCTTTCCGTTCCTCATGCCTGATTTCCAATTCTGAGAATGCGGTGCGGTGCTTCGTGCAGTAGTTGACAAGCCTTTCTGCTCTGTAGATCAGCCTTTTGTCAAACATTGCCTTGAATGTTCGGTACACCGTTTTAATGATTGCAGGATCCAGCGTGAATGTTTCTCTTGACCAGTCGCAAGAAGCCCCCAGTTTTTTGAGCTGAAGCCTTACGACATCTCTGTTTTTCTGCGTGTAGTCCCATACTTCCCGGTAGAATTGCTCCCGTGTCATTTCAAAACGGGATCTTCCCTGTTTTTCAAGCTTCTTCTCATACACGACCTGCGTTTCAAATCCTGCGTGATCCATTCCCGGAATCCAAAGGGTTTTTCGCCCTTTCATGCGATGGTAGCGAATCATGATGTCCTGGAGCGTGACAAATACTGCGTGCCCAATATGCAGAGGGTCATTCGCGTTTGGAGGAGGCATGACAATGGCAAAAGGCTTCCCTTTGAACTTGTCTGGATTAAAAAATCCGCTCTTTTCCCAGAGCTTGTATATGCGGTCTTCTGTGAGATTCGGCTCGTACGCCTTTTTAAGCTCCATGTTCTTTATTCTAACCTTAAATTCGGCTCAGAGCCAATGGTTCTGAAGTTTTTTGTCCGTTCTTTGTAATGCGCAAATCCCGCCAAAGCCACCATGAGGCCGTTGTCTGTGCAAAGACCGGGGGGAGCCATGAACAGTAGGGCTCCTGGTTTTTCTTTGAAAAGTTTGCATTTCAGCTGGGTTCTCAGTTCTTGGTTTGCGGCAACTCCTCCCCCCAAGATAACAGATTTTGCATCATATTCCTGCGCAGCCCGCACTGTCTTTGAAAGAAGAATATCTATGATTGCCTGCTGGATTTCTTTTGCCATAGCTTTTACATATGCATCGGATTTTCTGACGCGGTCTGTTCTTGATTGCCAGTCGTACAGCACCGCGGTTTTGAGCCCGGAAAAGCTGAAGTCGTAGTTTCTTGCGTTGATCATCGGCCGAGGCAATTTAGGCTCTAGAAATCTGCGCCGCGCCCTAACCCCACGATTTCTCAGGCAGGTTTCCTCCGCCAGTTTTGCTATGACAGGGCCTCCGGGATACGAAAGCCCGAGGATCCTGGCTGTTTTGTCAAAGCATTCTCCGGCTGCGTCATCTAACGTTTCTCCGAGAATCGCGTATCGGCCAATGCCTGCCATAAGCACAATCTCGGTGTGCCCTCCTGACACGATAAGCGAGATTGCAGGGAGGACCGTCTTTGTGCGAGGCATGGCAAAAGACTTTCCTTTTGAAAAGAGCGAGACAAGAAGGTGCCCCTCCATATGGTTGACTGGGATAATGGGAATGCCCCACTCTTTAGCTTTCTTTTTTGCGAATTCAATTCCTGTCCAGAGGCAAGGATCCAGTCCTGGCCCATAGGTTAAAGCAATTGCGCCAATGCCGGGAGTTTTTGCAGATAGCTTTGCCTTGCGCAGCGCAGCCTTCAGGACAGTCGGAAGATTCTTTTGGTGTTCTCGTTTCGCAAGGTTCGGATAGACTCCGCCATATGGCCTGTGTATTTTTATCTGAGAAGAAACGCCATTCGCCAATACCGAAAAAGAAGGCTTGTTTTTGCCTTGTATTTCAATGATCGCGATTCCCGTGTCGTCGCACGAGGTTTCAATCCCCAGTATCTTCATACGCTCTGTTGTATATCGTTCCTTGCGTTTTTGCAATTTTTTCTGTATTGTATACGTGCTTTTGGCCCCATCGTCTAGCGGTCTAGGACAGTGGGTTTTCAATCCATCAACCGGGGTTCGAGTCCCCGTGGGGCCGCACCGCAATGCATCAAGATTACTATCTCAAGATCTCTCGGGCTTCAGACCTGAAGGATTTAAAGGAAAGGATGCTGTACAGGATCTTTGAAATGCTCCCCGGACTTTTTTCTTTGGGCACGATCTTTTGCGCAGTCTTTTTTTCTTGGAAATTTCCTACTGTAGCTTCTTTTTTTATCATCGGGTTTTCTTTGTACTGGCTGTCTCGCACCGTGTACCTTTCGTTCCATTTGCGAGCCGGATACAAGAAAATGAAAGAGCATGAAAAGATTGATTGGCTTTTGAAGCTCAAGGAATTCAAAGATTGGAAAAAACTGCATCATCTCGTTGTTGTGCCGGCATACAAGGAGCCTTTGGAGATTTTAAGGCAGACTCTTTTGTCTGTGGCGCATTCAGACTATCCGAAAGAAAAAATGATTGTTGTCTTGGGCATGGAACGGTCCTCAGGCAAAGCCGCAGAAGAAACGGCCCAGCTTCTGGAAAAAGAATTCAAAAAGTCTTTCTTCAGATTTCTCATAACGTTTCATCAAAAGAACCTTCCGGGCGAGATCCCGGGAAAAGGGTCCAATGAAAGCTTTGCCTTAAAGCAGGCGCGAGAGCTTGTTATCAGAAAGAGCAGCATTCAAGACGAAAACGTCATTGTCACGTCTCTTGACGCCGACACAGTCGTGTCTCCCTCATATTTCAGCTGTCTTTCGCACCGGTATCTTTCTGTTAAAGATCCCTTGCATACTTCTTTCCAGCCAGTGCCTTTGTTTTTGAATAATATATGGCAAGCGCCGATGTTCTCTCAGATTTTTTCGTTCTCTTCCACGTTCTGGCACACCATAAACCAGGAACGGCCCGAGAAGCTCATCACCTTTTCTTCCCATTCTATGAGCTTAAAAGCCCTGCATGACGTGGGATTCAAGCAGACGAACGTAGTTTCAGACGACTCGCGCATATTCTGGCAGTGTTTTCTCAAGTATGACGGCAAATACCGCGTGGAGCCTTTGTACTATCCCATGTCTATGGATGTGAATGCGGCCCCTACGTTTTTCCAGACCATGTTCAATATGTACAAACAGCAGCGGCGCTGGGCTTACGGGGTCGCTGACATTCCCTATTTCCTGTTTGGATTTTTGAAGAATCCCAGAATTCCTTTTTCAAGAAAGATGTCGCTGGGCTTTGAACTCATTGAAGGTCATTGGTCCTGGGCAACATCCTCTATCATTCTCTTTTCTCTCGGGTGGCTTCCGGTAGCGCTTGGGAGCGGAGATTTTTCCCACACCCTTCTTTCTTACAATCTGCCGCGCATGACAAGCTACATGCTTACCATAGCAATGCTGGGCCTTGTATGGCCTGTGATTATAAGCATTAGTCTGTTGCCGCAAAAGCCTCCGTCATATCCCTTGTGGAAGCGTTTTGTGTTTGCGATTGAGTGGTTTTTATTCCCAATAGCCATGATTTTCTTCACGGCTCTTCCCGCGCTTGATGCGCAGATTAGGCTTATGCTGGGGCGATACATGGGATTTTGGTCTACTCCGAAATTCCGGGGCAAAACATAGTCTTCCTTATTCAAGGTGGAGTTTTTGCTTGAGCTGTTCCATTTTTTCTTTGAGCTCAGGATGTCTTTTTAATCCAATATCCTTATTCAGCACTTCTTTTGCAGATTCTTTTGCTTCTTGGACAAGTTTGAGATTTGTAAGTTGTTCCATGGCAAAGTCCGGAATGCCCCATTGCTTGGTTCCCGCGAAATCTCCGGGGCCGCGGATCTTTAAGTCCATTTCAGCAAGCTCAAATCCGGTTTCAGATTCCTCAATTGCGCGCAATCTTTGTTTTGTTTTGAGAGCGTTAGACTCTGTGAAAAGAAAGCAGTATGACTGGTGTTCTGCCCGTCCCACTCTGCCTCTGAACTGGTGGAGCTGGGCTAAACCAAAGCGGTCTGCTCCTTCTATTAAGATGACTGAGGCGTTAGGAATATCCAGCCCCACCTCAATCACCGACGTTGAAACCAGAATGTCTATTTTTCCCCGCTTGAATTTTTTCATCACGTCCTCTTTTTCTTTCTGCGCCATTTTCCCGTGCAGCATTGCGACGTTAAAATCAGGGAAAACGTCTTCTGAAAGTTTCTTGTATTCCTCTTCCACTGTTTTTACTTCGGTTAATTCATCCGAGCTTTTTGCCTCAATGCGGGGGCACACCACGAATGCCTGCCTGCCTCCTTCAACCTGCTTTTTGATAAACGCATACGCTTCTTTCCTTAAGCGGGGGGGCACAACTTTTGTGGTGATTTTCTTTCTTCCTTTTGGAAGTTCGTTGATCAAAGAAATATCCAAATCTCCATAGATGCTCATTGCAAGGGTTCTTGGAATTGGGGTTGCGGTCATGGAAAGGAGGTGCGGAATCAGGGAGGAGCCGTGGAGAAGCTTTGCGCGCTGTTTTACGCCAAACCTGTGCTGTTCGTCTAGCACTACGAGTCCGAGTTTTCCGAATTTCACTTTGTCTTGGATAAGAGCTTGGGTTCCGATAAAC